>SLKW01000384.1 GCA_007134405.1 Paracoccaceae bacterium | reverse complement strand
GCTCGACCGGCTGGGTCCGTCGGAGCGCTACGCGCTTCTCAAGCTTGGCACCGGCGCGCTGCGCGTCGGCGTCTCGGCGCGGCTTGCGCAGACCGCGCTTGCCGCGCATGGCGGCGTCGAGGCTGACGAGATTGGCGAGATCTGGCATGGCCTCTCGCCGCCCTACCGCGACCTGTTCGACTGGCTTTCCGGTGGGCCGAAGCCGGTTTCGCGCGTGGCGGCGCCCTTCCGCCCGGTGATGCTGGCCACGCCCGCCGATTCCGAGACCCTCGCCCCGCTCGACCCCGAGGCCTTCATCGCCGAATGGAAATGGGACGGTGTGCGCGTCCAGGCCGTGTCCGAGGGCGGCGCGCGCCGGCTCTATTCCCGCCGGGGCGAGGATATCTCGGGCGCCTTTCCCGACCTGCTCGCGGCGCTCGACTTCGAGGGCGTGATCGACGGCGAGTTGCTGGTGCGCCAGGAGGCAGCGATCGCGCCCTTCGGCGAATTGCAGAAACGCTTGAACCGCAAGACCGTCGGCCGCGCCTTGCTGGAAAGCCATCCGGCGGTTCTTCGTGCCTATGATTTGCTGTTCTGGCGTGGAGAGGATCTGCGTGCGTTGGCGCTGGACGAGCGGCGGGCGCGGTTGGAGGGGGCGGTGGAGCGGATTGGGCAGGGGCGGATCGATTTGTCGCCGGAGGTGGCGTTTTCGGAATGGGCGGAGCTGGACATCTTGCGCAGCGCGCCGCCCGATCCGGTGATCGAGGGGGTGATGCTGAAGCGGCGCGACAGCGCCTATCGCGCGGGCCGTCCCAGGGGGCCGTGGTTCAAGTGGAAGCGCGCGCCGATGATCGTCGATGCGGTGCTGCTTTACGCGCAGCGGGGGCATGGAAAACGGTCGGGGTATCATTCGGACTTCACCTTCGGGGTCTGGGACGGCGACGCGCTGGTGCCGGTAGGCAAGGCCTATTTCGGCTTTACTGACAAGGAGTTGCGCGAGCTTGACCGGTTCGTCCGGGCCAGTACGACCGACCGTTTCGGGCCCGTCCGGCAGGTCGAACCCTCGCTGGTTCTGGAGGTGGCGTTCGAGGGGCTCAACCGGTCCACGCGGCACAAGGCGGGGCTGGCGATGCGGTTTCCGCGGATCAGCAGGATCCGCTGGGACAAGCCCGCCGAGGAGGCCGATACGCTGGAAAACCTGCGCGCATTGCTGCCGTGAGGGGGAGATATTCCCGTCCCTCAGAGCAGGGACTCCGGGTGTCACAAGGCGTATGACAAGCGTATGACAAACGTATGACAAGCGTATGACACGTGTAGGACAGGCGTAGGACTCGCGTAGGACTCGCGTAGGACGAACGTAGGACTCTGTCGGGCGAGTTGGGCGCGGTTGGGGCGAAGTCGCCCGGCGGACGCAAGGCTGGGGAAGGGGCGGGTTGCGGCGGTGCGGGGACGGCACAAGTGGCCGCCGGGGCGATAGGACCAGATTCCGGGTGCCGATGAATCCACATGCCGGGAGGGCAGGAGGAAGGGGCCGGGCCGGGTTGGGGGCCGGTGCGCGCCGTGGGCGGTGGTGTCGGGAATGCGCGGCGGGGTGCGCGGGTCAGACGCGGGCGGCGGCCTCGATCTGTTGCGAGGTGCGCGCCTGCGCGGCGGCGGCGACGAGGGCGGCGAAGAGCGCGCGCTGGCGGCGGGCGTAGAAAAGATGTTCGGGGTGCCACTGGACGCCCAGGGCGAAGGGCGGCACGCGCCGTTCGATGGCCTGGATCATGCCGCCCTCGTCCTGCGCGGCGATCACGAGGTCCGCGCCCAGCCGGTCGACGGCCTGGGTGTGGAGCGCGTTCACCCGCATCGGATCGGTCCCCGAGACCTGCGCCAGGAGCGTGCCCTGCGCCACCTGCACCGTCTTGCGCGGCAGGACCGTCCAGCGGAAGCGGCTGTCCTGGAACTGGGCGTAGGCGTCCTGGTGCAGGTTGCCGCCCAGCGCGACGTTGAGCATCTGCGCGCCCCGGCAGATCCCCAGCACGGGCTTGCCGGCCTCCAGCGCCTCGAGGACCAGCCGGCGTTCGAGCGCGTCGCGGTCGGGGTCGAGCCGCGCCGCCGCCACGATCTGGCCCTGGTAGAGGTCGGGGCCGATATCGTCGCCCCCGCCGACGATCAGCCCGTCGACGGCACCCAGATCGGCCTCGCGCGCGCTGTCCCAGCGCAGCCCCCGCCCCCCGGCGAGCCACAGGTTCAGCGCGATCAGCGGAAAGATGCGCCAGCCGGTCCTGCGCGAGCAGGTGACCCCGATGCGCGGCGTCAGGCGTCCCAAATGCGCGCCTCGAACAGCCGCGCCTCGACCGCGGGCGCCCAGTCGCCGCGCGTCGTCGTGAAGGCGGCGCGATGCGCGGCCCAGGCCTCGGCCAGGTCGTCCAGCAGGTCGGGCCGGGCGGCCACACGTTCGACCAGGCACCAGCGGTTCCATTCATACGCCAGCGACCAGTCGCTTTCGTCGATCCGCGCCTCGGCCAGGCGGTAATGAAAGGTCGGCCGCCCGCCCTTGGTCTTGTCCGCGCCCAGCGTCGCCCGCACCATGTCGGGGCGCAGATGTTCCAGAAGCGGCAAGAGGTCCAGGCTGCGGTTGCGCGTGGGCGAGAGCTTCAGATAGGCCGCCGCCAGATCGTCGATGCCCCAATGCGCGCCCTCGGCCGCCAGCCGGTCGACCAGCGCCCGCGGCCAGGGGGTGACGAAGGGCAGGATCCGCCGGGCCAGATCGATCGGATCGGCGGCGCGCAGCCAGTCCTCGATCAGCGCGAAGGCGCGCGCGATCGACACGATATGGCCCGCGCTCGCCTCGGCGACCTCGGGGTTGAGATGCACGCCGAACCCGAATGCGAGCGCGTCCCGCGTCCCGCGCGCGCCGGCCTCGCGCATGGCGACGATGAGCGCGTCGACCTGCGGCAGGTCCCCCGGCTGCAGCGGCGGCGTCACGATCTCGACCGGGACCAGTTCGCCCAGTGTATCGACCAGAAGCCGCTCGGCCCCGTCCGCGCCCAGGGCGGTGTCCAGTTCGACCCGCACGTCGCCCAGGCAGGTGTCGCAGACGATCAGATCGCGCGCGCCATCGGCCTGCAGGCGCCCGCCCCAGCGCCGCGCCACCAGCGCCGCGGCCTCGGCCACCGAAAGGCCGGCGAATTCGATCTCGATCCCGGTCGCGCGCAGGACCCCATCGGCGCGATAGGCTTTCGGCAAGGGCCAGAAGTCGCGCCGGTCGATGCGGGCGCTCACGCCGCTTTGCGATGTCTCGGTGGAAAACACGTCTGCCGCAATGCCTTTCAAGGAAAGCGCCCGCCCGGTCCGGGCGGGCGGCGCCTGGTTGCCCGCCCCGATCGTCGTGGCGGGTCAATCCATGTGGGGGCCAAGCCTATTTGAAACGATTCGAGGCGTGCTGGAAGCCTTCGGCGATGTTCTTCCAGGCTTCCAGGAAGCTGCGGTTCATGTCGTCCCAAGCCTTTTCGGACGCGGCGCGGGCCTCGCGCATCTTTTCCTCGGCCTCGTCGCGGCGGTTGCGCATTTCCTTCAGCTGCTCTTCGTAGCGCAGGCGCGAGTCGGCTTCGGCCTTCTTGGCTTCAGCCTGCATCTGGTCGATCTGCGCGTTCCAGCTATCGAGCTGGGCCTTGATCTTGTCGATATAGGCTTGGCGGTCCATATGTTGCCCTCCCGATGATTGAGGCGGGCAGTTTCGCACAATCGCGCGAAACGTCAAAGCCCGCGCGGCACAGGAAGGAGGATGCGTGCGGCGGATAGGCTTGATCCTGGTGGTGATACTGGTCCTGGCCCTGGGCATGATCTGGCGCGCGCCGGTCTTCCTGCCGCAGCTGACCGATGCGGCGCCGTCGCTGCCCGCGGGCGAGCAGCAGGTCTTCGGCTATGCGACGCTGGCCCATCCCGCCGTGCGGTCGGTCGTCGCCGGCCGATGGCTGCCGGGCGAGGAGGCCGTGCTGAAGGGCTGGGAACGCGTCGGCCGGCATCTGCGCCCGGATCCCGAGGGCCGGGTCGAGGGCATCGTCTTCACCGTCTCGCCCGAGGGGTTTCGCCGGCTGGATCGCTACGAACAGGCCGGCGTGCGCTATCTGCGCGAACGCAAGACGCTGGCCGATGGCAGCGAGGCCTGGGTTTACCGGCTGATCACCTATGAGGGCGGGCGCTAGGAGATGCCGTGCGTGCGGATGTTCACCGTCGCGCCGCAATGCTTGCAATGCACCGCGTCCGGCTCGTGCCGGTCGAGGCCGCATTTGCCGCAGCGATGCGTGACCTTGGCGGGCAGGAAGAGCGCGCGCGCCAGCCGGAAGAAGAGCGCGACGCCCATCACCATCATCACGACCGCAAGCAGGCGTCCGGCCGAGCTTTCCATGACGATGTCGCCGTAACCCGTCGTCGTCAGCGTGGCGACGGTGAAGTAGAGCGCGTCGACATAGGCGCCGTAGCCCGGCTCGGCGTCGAAATGCACGACGAAGACGATCGAGGCCGAGACCAGGATGAAGACCAGAAGGTTCACCGCGGCGACGATCGCCGGTTCGTGCTCGCGGAAGAAGACGATGTCGCGGCGCAGGTCGCGCAGGACCTGGTAGGAATGGATCAGGCGCACGGCGCGCAGCACCTTCAGGAACGACAGGTTGACGCCGATCAGCGGCTCGGCCACCAGCGACAGAAGCACGATGACGTCGGCGAAGGTGTAGACTTGCCGCAGGAGCCGCCGCCGGTCAGGCGCGCTCCAGACGCGCAGGACCAGGTCGGTCAGGATCAGCGCGCCGATGATTGCCTCGGCCAGACGGATCTCGGGCGTGGGTTCCAGCGGCGCGGTGGCGATGAAGAAGGCGATGGTGACCAGGTCGAGCGCGATGAGCGCGTAGCGAAACCGCGCTGCGCGTTTGCTGCGCCCGAAATAGAGTTGGGTCAGCCGCTCCTTCAGCGCCATCGCGTTCCTGCCTGCATCCGTGCCCGCCCGCTCTTGTGCCTGGGCGCGAGGATGCCCGCTTTGCGCGCGCTTGTCACGATGGGCGGCCTGGGGGTGGCTACCAGGCGTCGGGGCCGCGGTCCGCGAATTGCGCCATCAGGAAGTCAACGAAGGCGCGCACCTTGGGCTGGGTGAAGCGCCCCGGCGGATGCATCGCATAGATGCCCAGCCGGGTCTTCGGCAGGTCGGGGATCACGTCCACGACCTCGCCCCGCTCCATCGCGGCGTGGTAGAGAAAGCTCGGCAGATAAGCGATCCCCAGCCCGCGCGCCGCGGCATTGAGGAGCGACTGGCCGTCATTGACCGACAGAAGCCCCGAGCCGCGCACCTGCCGCTCCTCGCCCGACGGGCCGATCAGCCGCCAGAGATTGGCGCTGGCGTTGTTGCCGTGATGCAAAAGCCGGTGCTGCGACAGATCCTCGATCCGCTGCGGGCGCCCGTGCTGCTGCAGGTAGCTGGGCGAGGCGATCAGCCGGCGCGTCGTCTCGGTGATCTTGTGGCTGCGCAGGCTCGAATCCTCGGCCTCGCCGACGCGCACGGCCATGTCGAACCCCTCGGAAATGAGTTCGACATAGCGGTTGTTGAGCACCATCTGCACGCTGACATCGGGGCAATCGGTGAAGAAGGCGTCGAGCCGGGGCGACAGCAGCGTCACCCCGAAATCGGTCGCCACCGACAGCCGCAGCACGCCCGAGGGCGCGGATTGCATCGCGCTCACGATCCGGTCGGCCTCGCCCGCATCGGTCAGCACGCGCCGCGCTCGGTCATAATAGACCAGCCCGATCTCGGTCGGGCTGACGCGGCGCGTCGTGCGGTTGAGAAGCCGCGCGCCAAGGCGGGCTTCCAGCGAGGAGACATGTTTGGAAACGGCCGATTTCGACATGCCCAGCTTGCGGGCCGCGTCGGTGAACCCGCCATGGTCCACGACGGCCGCGAAGGCCTCCATCTCGGTCAAACGGTCCATGAGCGCTCTGTTCTAATTTAGGAAACAACGTGTTTCCTTTAGAGCGACCAATTCCGGCATCATTAAGAACGAGACGGGGCATGGTTAAGGCAAGACCAAGACAATTTTCGGCCAATCTGCCGCATTTGCCCCAATCTTGCCACAATTGGCCCCGCGAAGGGCCTGATCGCGCCCTACCGGTGCCGAAAAGGCACATCTCGGGGGTCAGAGACTCGCCGCCAGCCGTGCGCCCTGGTCGATGGCGCGCTTCGCATCCAGTTCGGCGGCGACATCCGCGCCGCCGATCACATGGACGCGTTTACCATGATTCGCCAGCGCGTCGGCCAGATCGCGCTGGCTTTCCTGCCCGGCGCAGAGGACGATCGTGTCGGCCTCGACCAGGTCCTCGCCGTTTTCCGTGGCGATGGTGATGCCCGCCGGGCCGATCCCGACATAGCCGACGCCGCCCAGCATCTTGACGCCGCGCGCGGCGAGGCTGGCGCGGTGGATCCAGCCGGTCGTCTTGCCCAGCCGCTTGCCCGGCCGCTCGGCCTTGCGCTGCAACAGCGTGACCGCGCGGGCGGGCGGGGGCGGGGCGGGCTGCGCCAGGCCGCCCGGCGCGTCCTCGGGGTCGGTGACGCCCCATTCGCGCTTCCATTCCTCCAGATGCAGGGTCGGGCTTTCGCCCTCATGGGTCAGGAACTCGGCCACGTCGAAGCCGATGCCGCCCGCGCCGACGATCGCCACCCGCGCCCCAACCGGCGCGCCGCCGCGCAGGACCTCCACATAGCTCAGCACGTTTGGCCCGTCCTGGCCGGGGATCTGCGGGTCGCGCGGGCTGACGCCGGTGGCGACGATCACCTCGTCGAAATCGCGCAGCGCCTCGGCGGAGGCTTCGGTCTTCAGGCGGACCTCGACCCCGGCGCGGCGCACCATGCGCTCGAACCATTCGACGAGGCCGTGAAACTCCTCCTTGCCGGGGATCACCCGCGCCATGTTGAGCTGCCCGCCCAGCCGGTCGTCGCGCTCGTAGAGCGTCACGCTATGGCCGCGCTGCGCCGCCACCAGCGCCGCCATCAGCCCGGCGGGCCCCGCGCCGACGACGGCGATGGTCTTGGGGTTTTCGGCAGGGGGGTAGGTCAACTCGGTCTCATGCCCGGCGCGCGGATTGACCAGGCAGGTCGAAATCTTGCCCTGGAAGGTATGGTCCAGACAGGCCTGGTTGCAGGCGATGCAGGGGGCGATCTCGTCGGCGCGGCCCTCGGCGGCCTTTCTGACGAACTCCGCATCGGCCAGGAACGGCCGCGCCATCGACACCATATCGGCGCAGCCCTCGGCCAGAACCGCCTCGGCGACCTCGGGCGTGTTGATCCGGTTCGAGGTGATGACGGGGATGTCGACCGCGCCCATCAGCTTCTTCGTCACCCAGGTGAAGGCGCGGCGCGGCACCGATGTGGCGATGGTCGGGATGCGCGCCTCGTGCCAGCCGATGCCGGTGTTGAGGATCGTGGCGCCCGCCGCCTCGATGGCGCGGGCGAGGCGCACGATCTCTTCCCATTTCTGGCCGTTGGGCACCAGGTCGAGAAGCGAAATGCGGTAGATGAGGATGAAATCCGGCCCAACCGCTTCGCGCACGCGTCGCACGACCTCGACCGCAAGGCGCATGCGGTTCTCATAGCTGCCGCCCCAGCGGTCGGTGCGGCGGTTGGTGTGCAGGCAGAGGAACTGGTTGATGAAATACCCTTCCGATCCCATCACCTCGACCCCGTCATAGCCCGCTTCGCGTGCGCGGACGGCGGCGGTGGCGAAATCGGCGATCTGCTTTTCGATCCCCGCCTCGTCCAGTTCGCGCGGAACGAAGGGCGCAATCGGCGCTTTGATGGCCGAGGCGCTGACGCAGTCCTTGCCATAGGCGTAGCGGCCCGCGTGCAGGATCTGCATGGCGATCCGGCCGCCCGCGTCGTGCACCCGGTCGGTGACGAACCGATGATTGGCGATGTCTTCATCGGTATGAAGGCCCGCCGCGCCCGGAAAGACGGCACCCTCGATATTCGGTGCCATGCCGCCGGTGACGATCAGCGCCGCGCCGCCCGTGGCGCGTTCGGCGTAATAGGTCGCGACCCGCTCCCAATCCCCGCGCTCTTCCAGCCCGGTATGCATCGAACCCATGAGCACCCGGTTCGGAAGCGTCACGAAGCCCAGGTCGAGCGGCGCGAGCAGTCGCGGATAGGGCGTGGCGGTCATGGGAAGCCTCCGTTCAATCTTCGGACCGGAGGTTACGGGCCGGGCGGCGAAAGTCACGCCGAACCTTGCGTCAGCCGGGGCAGTCTGGCCGGGGCGTCAGATCCGGCCTTCCTCCACCGCGAAACAGGCGACGCGGGCCGAGCCGCGCGGCACGGGCTGCGGGATCTCTTTCGGGCAGCGGTCGAACGCGTGCGGGCAGCGCGGGTGGAAGGGGCAGCCCGAGGGCGGGTTGATCGGGTTCGGGATCTCGCCCTCGACCTGCCGGCGCCGGCGGCCCGACAGGGTCAGGTCCGGCACCGCATCCAGAAGCATCCGGCTGTAGGGATGGCCGGGGTCGGTGAACAGCTTCTTGCCATCCGCCTGCTCGACCAGCCGGCCCAGGTAGAGCACGCCGATCCGGTTCGACATGTGCCGCACGACGCTCAGGTCGTGGCTGATCAGCAGATAGGTCAGGCCGAACTCGTCCTGCAGATCGCGCATCAGGTTCAGGATCTGCGCCTGTACCGACACGTCCAGCGCCGAGGTCGGCTCGTCGCAGACGATGAATTCGGGCTTCGACGACAGCGCCCGGGCGATGGCGACCCGCTGGCGCTGGCCGCCGGAAAACTCGTGCGGGAACTTCACCGCATCCATCGGCGACAGGCCCACGACCTCCAGCAGCCGCCCCACCTCGCGCCGGACATCCGAGCCGCGCAGGAGACCGAAGGTATGGATCGGCTCGGCGATGATGTCGCCCACCCGCCAGCGCGGATTGAGGCTCGCGAACGGGTCCTGGAAGATCATCTGGAACCGCTTGCGCAGGGCCCGCATCT
>SLKW01000050.1 GCA_007134405.1 Paracoccaceae bacterium | reverse complement strand
CCTGGATCGCGCAAGGCAGCCTGCGGATGGGCGACAGTGACGCGATCATCCGCCATCTGGCCGCGCAGCAGGGTCTGCCGGACCCGTCCCGATGCGACACCGCCGGGCAGGCTTGCAACCTAGGGCTGCGGATCACCTTCGAGGAGCGGTTCCACCAGATCCTCGAATGGGAGCTGTTCGTGCACCCCGAGGGCCGGCACGAGATGCGGGCGATGATCCGCACCCTGACGCCGCCACTGATCGGGTCGGTTGCCTTTGCCGCCATGGCCCGGCACTTCGGTCGCCAGCTGCGGGCCCGTGGCATCGGCCGGCTGGCGCCTATGCAGATCGCTGACGAGGGGCGCCGGCTGCTCGACGCGCTGGCGCTGCGTCTGGAAACCGGCGGCGGCTGGCTCGATGAAGGCGGTCCGGGCCTGACGGACTTCGCGGTGTGGGGCCAGGTGGCGCCGATGCTGTGCTGGCCGATGCGCACCCCCGTGGCCGACCACGCAAAGGCGATCCCGGCCCTCGGCGCCTGGCACGACAGAATCTGGCCCGCGCACGGGCTCCGGCCATCGGTGCTGGCCGCTGCGACGGGCTGACCGCCTACCGCCACTCACCCCGGCCAGGCAAAGCTGCGGGTGGTACGCAGGAAAGCGTCCACGGAGGGTGAATGACGACGGCCCGGCACGGTCACGGGTCGGTCCGGGTCATGATGGCGATGTCGATCTCGCCGTCGTTCAGCCCCTCGTTCAGATCGGTGATCGAGCCTTCGGAGACCGACAGTTCCAGCCCCTTGTGCATCTTCTCGAACCGCGCAAGGAAGCGCGCCAGCCGCAGATGGCCCACGGTGGACATCACGCCCAGCCGGATCGGCACCTTTTCCAGCAGGCGGAAGCTCTGCGCGATCATACGCGCGGTGCGGCCTCGTCGGCGATGTGCTGCAGATGCGGCAGCATCGAGCGGCCGAATTCGCTGAGAAGAATGCGCCGCCCCTCGCGGTGAAACAGCGTAACGCCACGTTCCTCTTCCAGCCCCTTGATATCCTCGGTCAGGGCCGGTTGCGTGACGTTGCAATCGGTCGCCGAGCGCGTGAAGTTCAGGTGCTTCGCCGCGGCCAGCGCGTGTCGGATCTGCGCCATCTCCATGTGCCAGCCCCCTCCGTCAGTCCCCGCACCTGGTCAGGATAGCATCATCGCCCCAAACCGGGTCTTATGTTGTGCAGCCGGGGGTTGCATCGGGCGTTGGCTCCGGCCGCCGCGTGGAGCGGATTCTTGGAGCCGGGATTGTCCTTATTCGACTCGATGACGAGAGCGCGCGACACGACGAAAGACTGAATTTGCTCGATCTTGCCGCTGATGCGGGCATCCGGCGACGCGCTGGGCCTGCCCTGGTATCGCGTCGGGTCCTCGCGCTTAACGCAGACGATGTGTTGGTGCCGCTCCGATGGATCAGCAGCGCGTGCCCGTCCAAAGTGGTGCGCGTATGGCGCAGGATGTCGGCATGGACCGGTCCCCTGGGGTACGTCCGAGTGAAGTGGCCGCTACGGAACCGCGGCGCGGTGAACTGCGTTAATGTCCGTCGATTGATACGTTTGCATGCACAGAAAATGGGAGTTGAAGACGTGTTTAAAGGCGGAAACATCGTTACGGGCCTCGCTATAGGAGTCGGGGCGGCCGTGCTGGCGCCTTTTGTGAAACCGTTACTTCGGCCGGCGTCCAAGGCGCTCATCAAGGCGGGGCTTGAAGCTTACGATCAGGCCAGGCTCACAGCGGCCGAGCTGGGAGAGCGCACGGGCGACGTGGTGGCGGAAGCGCGCGCCGAGATGATGGAGGAGCTTCAGCAAAGCAAGTCCGAGAATGGCGGCGAAAAGAAGAACGCGAAGGACGCCAAGGCTTGACGGCCCGGCGCCCACTCTGCGGGCTGCGTCTCATCGCCACTCGGCGCTGACCCGCCGCCTGCTCTGATGCCACTGTCGCGACACCAGCTGACGGCGCAGGAAACCCATGCGCACACTGAGGATGGTCGGGCCCCGGTCCTGGTCGTGCCGATCCACAGCGCTGTTCCCGGCCGTGTCAGGATGCGCGTCGGCGGCCTGCGTGGCGCTCCGGAAATCAAGGCTCTGCTCGAACAGGAGGTTGCCGCGCACCCGGCCGTGCGCCAGATTTCGGCCAGCACGCTGACCGGCAATGCGCTTGTGCTCTTCGATCCGGGCCTGCCGCTCGACACCATACTCGACCGCGCCCGCGCGGTCCTTCGCCGCGAAATTGCTTCCGACGAGTCCGAAGAACAGACTTGGCACCGAATGGAAGTGGCCGACGTTTTCGCCACGCTCGGCAGTGAGCCCAATCGCGGGCTTTCCTCGGCGGAGGCGCGCCGGCGGATTGCCCATCACGGCCGTAACCTGCTGCCCGAGCCCGTTGCCCGGTCGGAGGCCGCCATCTTCGCCGGGCAGTTCTTGAACCTGCCGGTGGCGCTGCTTGCCGGCGTGGGGCTGTTCTCGCTTGTCGCCGGCAGCGTAATCGAAACCGGCGCAATTGCCGCTGTGGTCGTTCTGAACGGGGTGATCGGCTTCGTCACCGAAAGCCGGGCGGAACACGCCATCCGCAGCCTCGGCGCGAGCCGGATGCCCAGTTTGCCGGTCACGCGCGACGGCGATTTGCAGGATCTGTCCGCCTTGACCCTGGTGCCCGGCGATGTCATCGCGCTTCGGCGCGGCGATGTCGTACCCGCCGATGCGCGCCTGATCGAGGCCGATGGATTGAGCGTGTCGGAAGCGGGGCTTACGGGCGAAAGCCTGCCCGTGCACAAGCGGGTCGAACCGATCGACAGGGCCGACCTGCCGCTCGGCGATCGGCGCAACATGGTCTACCGCGGCTCTGCCGTCACCGGCGGCAGCGGCATGGCGGTCGTCGTGGCGACCGGCGGCCGGACGGAGGCCGGGCGCGTCCAGCGCCTCGTCGCGTCCGCCGACCCGCCCGAAACGCCGATGCAAAGGCAGCTCGAGCGGTTCGGGGGCGATCTCGTCCGCGTGGCATTGGCGGCATCCGCTCTGGTCGCGGGGCTTGCGCTGCTGCGCGGGCTCGGTCTCGTGGCGTCCCTGCGATCGGCGCTTTCCGTCGCGGTCGCCACGGTGCCCGAGGGGCTGCCGATGGTGGCGACGACGACACTTGCCCTCGGCGTGCGCAAGTTGCGCGGGCGTGACGTCCATGTCCGCCGGCTGAGCGCAATAGAGACGCTGGCGAGTGTCGACACGATCTGCTTCGACAAGACCGGCACGCTGACCCTCAACCAGATGTCGCTTGCCCTCGTCGCCTTTGACGACCGCAGCTACAGGACCAAGGACGGCAGCGTATGCGACGCTTTCGGCGAACGCCTCGCGCTGGGTCGGGACGACCGGCTCGACAGGCTTCTCCAGATCGGCTGCCTTTGCAGCGAGGCCGAGGTCGAAGAGCACGGTGGCCGCGAAACCCCCGATGGCTCGGCGACCGAGGAGGCGCTGATCAACGCGGCGATCGCGCATGGGATCGACATCTCGGCGCTGCGCGACCGGCTCGCCATCCGCACGCTGCGGCACCGCACCGAGGTCTCGCATTTCATGGGCACGGTTCACGAGCGCCCTTCGGGCCTGCTCGCCGCCGTGAAGGGCAGCCCGGCCGAGGTGCTCGCCCGTTGCACCCGCGAACTCGGCCCGAATGGCGAGCCACGCCGGCTTACGGCGGAACGGCGCTCAGCCATCGAGCGGCAGAACGGCGAAATGGCGGGCGACGCGCTCAGGGTGCTGGCCTTTGCCTACCGTGAGCACGGTCCCGACGCCGAAGAGGACGGCAGCTTTCAGGAACTCACCTGGCTCGGCCTCGCCGGGCTCGAGGACCCGGTGCGCGAGGGCGCCGCCGAGGCGATTGCCCGCCTTCACGCGGCCGGTATCCGCACGATCATGCTGACCGGCGATCAGAAGGCGACGGCCCGCGCCGCGCTCGCCAAGACGGGCCTGAACGGGGCCCGCCGGACCGAGGTGATGGACGCGGCCGAGCTTGAAAGCCTGTCCCCGGAAGAGGTCGCGTCGGCCGCCGCCCGAGTCGATGCCTTCGCCCGGGTCAGCCCCGCCCAGAAACTTGACATCGTCCGCGCGCTCCAGGCCGGCGGTTCGACCGTGGCGATGATCGGCGACGGCATCAACGACGGGCCGGCCCTGCGCGCCGCCGATGTCGGCATCGCCATCGGCGAGGAGGGGATCGCGGCGCGCGAGGTGGCGGACATTTATCTCGACAACGACGATCTTTCGATGCTGCTCGACGCGGTCGAAAGTGGCCGGACGACGCGGCTGAACACCCGCAAGTCGATCCGCTTCCTCCTCGGGACGAACCTGTCCGAGGTGCTCATCATGATCGTGGGGACCGCGGCGGGACAGTCCTCGCCGCTCTCGCCGATGCAGCTTCTGTGGATCAACCTGATCTCGGACGTCCTGCCAGGTGTCGGTCTTGCCGCCGATCCCCCGCCGGCCGATGTGCTTTCTGCCGGGCCGCTCCGCCGCGAGGCGCGGCTCGTCGACCGGGGCGACATGCGCAAGCTTCTCGGCGAGGCGACGCTTCTGGGTTCGGGCGCCTTTGCCGCCGGCCTCTATGGCAGCTGGCGCCACGGTCGCGGTACCGTGTCCGCGCAGACGAGCACCTTCGGCAGTCTGATCATCGCGCAACTTCTGCACACGCTGACCTGCCGTTCGCCGCGAAGCGTGCTTTCGGGCAATGCGCCTCCGCCCAACCGGCTGCTCTACGGTATCCTCGTCGGGTCGGCCGCGGCGCAGGCGGGCGCGATGCTGATCCCCGGCGTCAGGCGCCTGCTTGGCGTGGGCCGGATCGGCGGCGCCGACCTCGCCCTCATGCTCGCAGCCGGCATCCTGCCCTTCGTCGCGGGC
The DNA here is from genome assembly GCA_007134405.1 of Paracoccaceae bacterium. Classification (GTDB taxonomy): domain Bacteria; phylum Pseudomonadota; class Alphaproteobacteria; order Rhodobacterales; family Rhodobacteraceae; genus Pararhodobacter. The sequence goes on along the minus strand of SLKW01000050.1, from coordinate 4,102 downwards.
GAGCTTGCCAAGGGCCGCGCGACGCCGCAGGACGGCCCGTTTCATCATGTGAAGCTCAGTAGAAAAGCGCCCAGGTGAGCAGGTAGAGGGCACAGCCCACGAAAGCGCCGACCACCGTCCCGTTCATGCGGATGTACTGAAGGTCGCTGCCTACGGCCAGCTCCAGCCGGTCGGTGAGCGTGCGCGTGTCCCAACCCTTCACCACTTCGGCCACGAAGGCGCCAAGCTCGCCGCGATAGGCGGTGAGGGAAAGGCCCATCCGCTCGATCGCGAAGTCCACATGCCGCTGCATCGCCCGATCCGCCGCCAGCGCCTGACCGAAAAGCCGCACCCCGCGGTCGAGCGTCTTCCAGACATCCGATCCGGGCGCCTTGAGTTCCGCTGTCGTCGCCTGCGAAAGCTGGCTCAGGACATCGGCGAACCATTCCTGCAATTCCGGGTGGTCCAACACCTTGTTCTTGAAGGCATTGACCTTCTGGCGCTGTTCGGGGTTCTCGGACAACTCGGCCATGAGCGTCGTCAAGGCCTCGCGGAAGCGCAGGCGCGCTTCGCTCTCGGGCTTGCCCAGCGCGGCCAGAACGTCGAGGACGTTGTCCACGATCATCGTGGCAATCCGGCGGTCAAGGGCGCGGGGCATCCACCAGCGGCTGCGCTCGGAAATCATGCGTTCCAGCTTGCCGCGGTTCTCTTTCAGCCAGTGCTCGCCAATCCCCACCGCCTGTTCGAACAGCACATCCGCCTGCCCGCTTGACGACAGGGCGTTGACGATCCCGACGAGTGCGGGAACCGCGTCCGCTCGGCGCAGCTGCCGGCCGATCGAGCGATTCAAGAGGCGATGCAAATCCGGGTTGTCGAGTGCTCGGACCACACGAACGAGCCCGCCGGCGAGCAACGGCACCAGCACCTTCGGCGCGTCGGGCGAGGCGAGCCAGGCGATCAGCCGCCGGCCCAGATGCGCCCGCCGGAGCTTTGGTTTAAGAACTTCCTCGGTCAAAAAATGCTGCTCGAGGAACCGCCCGAGCGTCCCGCCGATCCGCTCCTGGTTCCTGGGAATGATCGCGGTATGCGGGATCGGCAGACCGAGGGGATGCCGGAAAAGCGCGGTCACCGCGAACCAGTCCGCGATCCCGCCGACGAGGCCCGCCTCGGCGCCGGACCTCACGAGACCGGTGAAGAAACCTAGATCTTCAACATGGTAAGTTGCGAAGAAGACACCACCCGCAACGAGGAGCAACCCATTGGCAAGGCGTCTGTTCCTCCGGAACCGGGCGCGCGTCAGCGGCTCGCTCCAGTCGATGCCCCCAGCCGCCGCGTCCGGTTTTGCCATCATTCCCTCCCTGCAACCAAGCCCCCTCAACTGCCGTCTGAACCAACAAGGGCCACAAGTGGTTGCCGTGGGAACCCATCGCGCCGCGTTTGGTTCATTCGGCAAGACCGAAGGACTTCCATGCCAGCAGCGCCCGCATTCGTCGAACACCGTCTGTCCAACCGCATACGCCTGCGCGTGCCTTCGCGACGTGGCGCGGCGGATTACTTCGAAAGCCTGGTGGCGTGCCTCGCCAAGCACCCGGACGTCGAGGAAGTCCACGCCGATCCACGGACGGCGGGAATTCTCGTGCTGCATGGTGGCGACGAAAAGGCGATCCTCGGCACCGCCCGCGAACGCGGGCTGATCGCACTGAACGAGCCCATAGATGCGTCTGAAAACACGCCTCAGGCGGTTTTTTCCGGCAGGACCGGCGATCTGCCTTCGGTCAACACCCTGCTTGCGGCGGTCCTCGGCATACTCGGCTGCGTCCAGGTCATGCGCGGGCGGACCCTTGGTCCTGCCTCAGAGCTTCTTTGGAACGCCTATGCCCTCGCCGGTTTGTTGCGTGGCAGCCCCTGGTTGCCGGTCCTGGGGGTGGCGATCCTCGTCAAGCTGGCGAAGGGACCGGTTCTTGGCTCTGCGAGCTCGCTCTTTTTCTACGCACTTGCAGCGAACGAGATGGCACGCCGCGACCTTGAAGGTACCAAAGACATTGCATCCCCACACAGGCCCGATGAGGAATAATGGGGCGTGGCTGTGTTCCTGTTGTGGTCGTGCGCGGGGGCTCGCGTTGCAGGGTTTTTCGTTGTGTCGGCCCCGGATTGCAGCCGAGGCCGAGTCTGTGATGTTGCGTCGGTCAGACTTCGAGCCCGAGAAGCCAGGCAGCCATCGAGAATAGACCAGAAGGCTAGTGAAGTCCTTGATCGCTTTGATGAACGGGTCGGCGCCCGGCGCGTGCCGCAAGCGTCACCAGCAGAAACATTGGCCATCATCGCAGTCGGGCGTGACGCCTATGGCGTTGCCTTCATGGATTCGCAAACACCCGCGGAAATGCTCTCCCAATCCATTAACGTGTCGCGGGTCTGATCCGACGCCAGGGTGCAATTGCGTTCCGGGCAGCAGTCCCGCATCGCGTTCCGGCGCGTTCGCGCGTATGGTTTGGTGGGCGAAGCACCAAGCGGGGACACACGGGCATGCGAAAGATGCGCGGGAGGGCGAGCGACGCAGGGCATGGCCGGCTTGCGGCGCTCAACCTCGACAATGCGCTGCCGAAGGCAGCTTACAAGCGCGAGCTCAAGACTCTCCAGCTCCGGCTCACGCAGATCCAGCAGGCCTACTTGCGGACCGGCAAGAGCGCAGTGATCGTGTTCGAAGGCTGGGACGCTGCCGGTAAGGGCGGCACGATCCGTCGCATGAGCGCGGGCCTTGACCCGAGGGGCAGCAAGGTATGGCCAATTGGGCCACCACGGGAGTACTTCGCAGAGCGGCATTATCTGGCGCGCTTCTGGGAAAAGCTGCCGCCGAGGGGCAGCATCGCGATCTTCGACCGCTCGTGGTACGGTCGCGTGCTGGTGGAGAGGGTGGAGGAGCTTGCGCCTCCGGACCGTTGGCGGGCGGCCTATGACGAGATCACCGCGTTCGAGCAGGTGCTGCTCGACGACGACGTGCGCATCGTCAAGATATTCTTCTTCATCTCGCAGGAGGAACAGCTCCGTCGCTTCGAGCAGCGCCTGCGCGTGCCGCACAAGCGGTGGAAGCTCAGCTACGAGGACTTCCGCAACCGCGCGCGCTGGAGGGACTATGTCGAGGCGGCCGAGGAGATGTTCGCCCGGACCGACCGGCCAGTTCCCTGGACTGTCATCCCCTCCGAGAACAAGCGGTACGGGCGGATCACCGCCATGAAGGCGATCGTCGAGCATCTCTCCAAGGGGCTCGACCTTGCGCCGCCGTCGCTGGACGACGCGGTTCTCGCGGCTGCGCTCGACCATCTCGAACTCGCGCCTGAACTCGTGCGAAGCCTCGCCGGCCGCACAGAGTGAGCAGCTTGAGCCAGCAGTGCGAGTGCCACGGAGATGCCGGGTCGAGGCCGGCCCCCTTGTATGTGCCGGCTGCTGTTCGCAATCGAGAAATTGGCACGACTTCGGAAATCGCCCCTATGTATCCGGCCTTTCTTGATCGGCTCGCTGGCCGTGGCCTTGTTGGGGTTACACACGCGCCTTGGTCTCTTTACCTGCAAGGACGATGATGACCCAGTGGGCCGTCAGCCTCTGGGTGCGTATTTTCTCCGACCAGAGCAGGCAAGTCGCTGGCAGGATCGGTGAGGACAGCTTCGATTTGCCTGAGGTGGGCGATGCCTTTCGGAAAGACATGACCATATTCATAGAGCACCGAATGCAGAGCATTCACGAGTTCGGTGCGCTGATGGAGAAGCCGCTCACGAGCCCGGAAAAGCACCGCGCAGGCCTGCTGATCTTCCGACTTCGGCTCGACAAAACGCATCTCAGGGCGCTGTGCCGCGACGACGATCGCCTCGGCGTCAGCAGCATCAGTGGCGACCCTGGGGGCGCCGCTGCCAAGATCGCAATCACCAGGCTCGGTGCAGGCTCTCGAGGTCGCGGCCATCCTCGTGCCAGACCGCTTGGAACCTCGCGGCCGCGTCCTCGGCCGCCTCTTGTTTGCCCTGTGCCTCCAGGCTGGCATTCAGCCCGTGAAGCGCCCAGCCGTTTTCGGGATATTCCTCCATATCAGCCTGGAAGACGGCGGCGGCCTTGGCAGGTTGATCGGCCGCCAGAT
>SLKW01000180.1 GCA_007134405.1 Paracoccaceae bacterium | reverse complement strand
GGCGGCCAGCAGCAGCGCGTCGCGCTCGCCCGTTCGCTCGCCGTCGCGCCGAAACTGATCCTCCTCGACGAGCCCTTTTCGAATCTCGACGCCAAGATGCGCGTCGAGACCCGGCAGGAGGTCCGCCGCCTCCTCAAATCCTCGGCCTCGGCCGGCATCCTCGTCACCCACGACCAGGAAGAGGCGCTGGCGCTCGCCGACCGCATCGCGGTGATGGAGGCCGGGCGCGTCGTCCAGATCGGCACCCCGGACGAGATCTACCGCAACCCCGCCACCGAATTCGTCGCCAATTTCATCGGCCGGTCGAACATCCTCAGCGGCACGGCCAGCGGCATGGAGGCCAAGACCGCCTTCGGCAATCTGCCGCTGTCGCGCGCCGCCAACGGCGCCGTCACCCTCGCCGTCCGGCCCGAGCAGATCCTGCTCGAACCCGACCCGGCGGGCGCCGCGGTCATCACCGGTCGCGAATTCCGCGGCCACGACCAGATTTACTGGGTGCAGGAGGGCGAGCGCTGCATGATCGTCATCTCCGGCCCCGGCGCGCAGTACGAGACCGGCACCCGCGTGCGCCTGCGGATTTGTGATTGCGTGGTCCCGCTCAACTGACGCGTGCGCTCTTTGCGGACGGCCAAGCCTGCGCTATGCTCCCCGGAAAACAACAACCCTTCGAGCAGGAACACGGGACATGGTACATGTGCGCGCAGGCATATTCGGAACATTGCTGATCTCGCTCGCCGGTTGCGGCGGTGCCAGCGTCGAACGCTCCCCGCTTCCGCAGGCCCGCCCGGTCGAGGCGACGCGCGCCGCGACCACGACTGCGTCGCGGACGGCCTCCTACGACCAGTGGATCGCGGGCTTCCGGTCCCGCGCGCTGAACCAGGGGATCAGCGCGCGCACCTTCGACCGCGCCTTCGCCGGTGTCGGCTTCAACGCGGATTCGATCCGCCGCGACCGCCACCAGCCCGAATTCACCCGCCCGATCTGGGCCTATCTCGACAGCGCCGTTTCGGACACGCGGATCGAGAATGGCCGCCGCGCGCTGCGCGATCATGCGCGCACGCTTCAGGCCATCGAATCCCGCTTCGGGGTGGAAAAGGAAATCGTGGTCGCCGTCTGGGGGCTCGAAAGCTCCTATGGATCGATGCGCGGCAATACCCCGATCATCGAGACGCTGGCGACGCTCGCCTACGAGGGCCGCCGCCGCGCCTTCTTCGAAGAGCAACTGATCGCCGCCCTGCGCATCCTGCAATCGGGCGACACCACGCCCGAACGCATGGTCGGCAGCTGGGCCGGCGCGATGGGCCACACGCAGTTCATTCCCACCAGCTACCTGGATTACGCGGTCGATTTCACAGGCGACGGGCGGCGCGACATCTGGTCGGACGACCCGTCGGACGCGCTGGCCTCCGCCGCCGCCTATCTGTCGCGCTTCGGCTGGCAGCAGGGCCAGCCGGCGCTGGTCGAGGTCCGCCTGCCCTCGGGCTTCAATACCCGCCTCGCCGGAACCTCGCGCTCGGTCCAGGACTGGCGCGCGCTGGGCGTGCAGGCCCAGTCCGGCGCGTCGCTGCCCGCCTCGGGCGAGGCGACGCTCATGTTCCCCGCCGGCACGAACGGCCCGGCGCTGCTGACCTTCCGCAACTTCCAGGTCATCAAGCGCTACAATAACGCCGACAGCTACGCGATCGCCATCGCGCATCTGGCCGACCGGCTGCGCGGGGCCGGCCCCTTCGTCGCCTCCTGGCCGCGCGACGACCGCCCCCTGAACGAAGGCGAGCGGATGGAACTGCAGCGCATCCTCGCCCGCGCCGGCCATTACGATGGCGAGATCGACGGCCGCATCGGCGGCGGCTCGCTCGCCGGGGTCCGCGCCTGGCAGGCCGCGAACGGCATGGCGCCCGACGGCTACGTCTCGCTCGCGCTCCTGCAGCGGATGCGTCGCGGCGGCTGAGCCCGGGCCGCGCGCGCCCGCCAGCGGCCCGGCAGCGCGCAGGCCAAGTCGCGGCCGCTGCCCCCGGCAGCACAGGGGCCGCACCGCGGCACCTGAAACCAGGCAACACCCCTCTGCTCCGCGCCTTCGGGCGCGCGCCCCTCCGCTCCCCGCCTGCACGCCCATCGCGCAACTGGCCCTATCGCCACCCCAAAACTGGCCCTATCGCCCAACTGGCCTTCTCCGCCCCTGACTCTGGCCCTGACTCTGGCCCTGAATCTGGCCTTGAATCTGGCCCAATCGCCCCCGGCCCATTGCCACGCCCGATCCATCGCGCCCGGCTCCACCACGCGCTCCCCCCCAAACCGCCGATGCCGCAATCCCGCCCTCCGCCGGGGCCCGAGCCCTACGCGAGTCCTACACGAGTCCTACGTTTGTCCTACGCGTGTCATACGCATGTCATACGCTCTGTGTACGCATGTCATACGCTCTGTGTACGCATGTCATACGCCCTGTGAGACTCCCGGTTTCCCTGCAAGACAGGGCCAAACCACCCCTCCGCGCGTCCCGCGCAGGCAGCCCGGCCCACCCAGCCAAGCAGCGGCAAACCACCCCGCCGCGCATGCGAAAGCGAGCGGCAGCGCCCAAAGGCGCCGCCGCTAACCGCTTGATACCACGTCAGTAATCGCGCTCGAAGAAGACCCCGACTGCGGTGCGCCCCTCGGTATCCGTGCGCCCCCGCACCGTGATCGACTGCGTCAGATCCAGGTTGATCGACACCTCACCCCGCCCGGCGCTGTCCACCGTCACGTCGGTATACACGTTATCCGCAATATACCGCCCCGCCCGAACCGCCGTCTCGCCGTTGTCGTCCATCACGATATCCAGGTCGTCCAACCCCAACGCCTCCCGCGTCCGCCCCAGCACACCGCTGTCGGCGCGCCCCGTCAGCGTGGCCACGGACATCGCCAGTTGCGCCGCCTGGAAGGGCGACAGCGAGTCGAGCGAGCGGCCGAAGATCAACCGCGCAAGAACCTCGTCCTCGGGCAGTTCAGGGACCGAGGTGAAGCGGATCTCGGGCTCCGTCGCCGGGCCTTCGAGGATGATGCTCGTCGCCACGCCGCCGCTCTCGGTGGTCGCCACAAGCCGCAGGAAAGGCACGAAAGTTCCAACCAGGCTTGCTGTTCCCTCAGTCAGCACGAAGCGGTTGCCCAGCAGATCGAGACGCCCCCGGATCAGCGAGAAGCTGCCCGCGGGAATGATGTCGCGCGTTGTGCCCGTCAACTGCAACCTGCCGCCCAGTTCGGCATCGAGCCCCCTGCCGCGCACGAAGACCCGCCCCGGCGCATCGAGCGTCAGGTCAAGCCGGAGCGGCGTCGGCGTGCGGCCATTGGTCTCGCCCGTGGCGATACCGGCATGCTCGCGCGTGCGGCGCACGGCCGGGCTGTCGCCCACATGCCGCAGCCCCTGCGGTACGAAGCCGGCGCGCGCCAGCGGCGAGTTGGGAATGCGGATTTCGGCCTCGTTCACCGTCACCGTGCCCGAGACCAGCGGGCCCTGCGCCATCGGCCCGGTGATCTGCACCTGCCCCGAAACCTCGGCCTCGAAAAGCTGCGGCTGGACCACGCGCAACTGGTCGGCGGTGACGCGCAGATCCGCCTCGCGCGCGCCATCGAGACCAATGGAGCCGGCAATCGCCACGCGCCCGCCCCGGTCGGCTGCGCCCGTCACGTCCAGCTGAAGGCGGTTGTTCACGATTTGCGCATTCGCCTCGATCCCGCTGACGCCAAACCCCGGCCCGGGCGCGACGAAGCGGCCGTTGCTCAACGACGCGCTCCCGCCCAGCGAGGTCAGGGCCGGCGGTCCCTGAATCGTCGCATCGACCCGCACCGGACCCTGGACCGAGTTCGGCTCGATGAACGGATTTGCGATGGCGGCGTCGAGCGTGCCGGTCACGCGCAGGTTCATGTCCAGGCTTTCATCCACCTGCCCCGAGCCGCGCAGATCCAGCGCCGACGGCCCGGTCACCGTAAATTCGGTATCATAGACGCTGGCCCCCGCGGCGCGGCTGACGGTTGCGTTGATCCCCCCGGGACCCGAAAGGCCGGTGACCACCCGCCCCAGATCGTCGATACTGCCGGTCAGCGCAAAGCGCGCCGCCCCGTCTGGCTCCTGACGCCCCTCGGCGGTGACGCGGGCGCCCTGCGCGTCAAGCCGCGCCGTTTCGATCACCAGCCCGCCAGCCTCGGGCTGCAGCGCCCGCAGGGTCAGCTCAACCCCAGCCGCCAGCATCCCGTCGATCGGCTGCTGGCCCAGCCGCAATGCGCCATCGCTGCCCAGTTGCAGGTCGATCACCTGCCCCTCGCCCGGTCGCGTGAAATACCGCGCCTGTCCCTGCAGCCGCCCGGCCAAGCCCGGACGGATCCCGGCCAGCTCCAGCCGCTCCAGCCGCGCGACGATGTCGGGCGCGGTCTCGGACCAGCGTCCGGTCGCGTTGAAGGCGATCTGGTCGCTGTCGATGTTCAACCGCTCAATGGCGACGCCAAGCGCGTCCATTGAGACCGCGCCATCGATTTGCGTCGTTCCCCGCAGCAGCGCCGCGGCCTCGTCGGCGCCGGGCAGCGTTCCCAGCCGGATGTCGCGCGTGGAGCCGGAGAACTCGACCTGCCGCCCGCCCAGCGTGTCGCTTTCGAAGCGGGCATCCAGCCGAAGCTCGCCACCATAGCCCGGCCCAAGCCGGCTCAGGTCGGTGATCGCGACCTCGGTATCGAGAAAAACTGCCTCCGGCTGGTGCTGGCCCGAAGCGACGACGTTCAGCGACCCGGCGTTCAGCGTCAGGCTGCGCAGGGTCGTGCCAACCTGGTCGCGCCTGACCGAGGCGCGAATGACCGATTGTCCGGCGAGAAAACGGTCCGCCTCGGGGATATCGACCGACAGGTCGGTGGCGGTCAGGCCCAGTTCGAGGTCGAGAGCGGTGGTCAGGAAGTTGACCTGGCCCGCGCCCGTGATGCGCGCCACGCCGCCCAGATCCTGGCCCGCCAGGCCCGAGAAGGCTGACAGGTCCGGGGCCTCGGCCTCGAGTTCGCCGTCGAATTCCAGACCGGTCAGCACGCCCTGCGCGCGCAGCGAGACGGTTTCGCCCTCGATCCTCAGTTCGCCGATCTCGACCGGGTCGCCCACCGCAGGCAGGGTGAGGCTCATGAAACCGCTCACCGCGTCGCCCAGGGCGCGCTGCAGGTCCGGATCGACCGCATCGATTCCGCGCGCGGCAAAGTCGAAGGTGCCGTCGAAGATCGGGCCATTGCCCATGCCGGGCGGCTGCAGACGGCCATCCGCCACCAGATCGAAGCTTTCGATATCGAGGTCGGGCAAAAGCAGATCCTGGATCTCGGCCTCGATCAGCCAGTCGGGTGACACTTCGGCATCGTATTCGATGACCAGTGCGGCCTCGCGCAATCGCGCGGCGCCGTCCGAGCCGGGCAGAACCAGCGGCGTGCCATCGGGCAGCGCCACGTCGGCGATCAGGTGAATCACCGTGGGCAGGCCCTCGGCGGTGAAATCGGCGCGCCCGGCCAGACGCACGGTACGGGTGTTGAAGGTCAGCTCATAGAGGCTGACCGCGCCGCTCTCGGCCCGGCTACCCCGTGCCCGCAGGCGGCTGTCGGTGCCGAACAGCGGGTGCATGGCGGGTTGCAGAAGCGGGCGCAGGTCGCCCGCGAGGTCGAGCTCGAAATGCTGGGCCGTGTCGTCGTTGTTGAACGGGGATTCGTCGTCCAGAAGGATCGTGCCGCTGACCCGCTCCTCGCCATCGGTGCCGAGTGTTACGTTGGCGGTGAACGTCTCCAGCGGCCCGTCGCCCGAGATGGCGAGCTGCACGGATGGCCGGTCGGGGATGTCGAGAAGCGTGGCCGCGATCCCGTCGGGCCCCTCGGTCAGCTCCAGATCAAGGGCAAGCACGCGCGAGACGTTGTCGAACTCGCCCTCGAACCGAAAGGTGCCCTCCTGGCCATCGATCCGTTCGGCCAGAAAGGCGCCCTCGCCCTCGCCACCTTCAAGACGCATCTGACCTTCCAGACGCAGCCGCGCCTCCTGCCCCAGAAACGCCTCGCCCAGCGTCACCTGATCGGCCTGAAGGCTTCGGATGGTGATCGAGACGGGCAGTTCGGGCAACTCGAACGGCGCGCGCGCGGTCGGGCTGGGCAGTACGTCGGGCTCCGGGCTCACCGGCGGGCGGCGGATCTCGATCTCGGCCGCGGAGAGTTCGTTGATCGACACGATCCGCTGAAAGAGCGCGCGGCGGTTCCAGTCCAGAACGACGTCGCGCAGGACCAGCCACACCCCTTCGTCATCGGCGATGGTCAACTCCTCCATCGTCGCGCGCGAGGCGAGCGCCCCGCTGAAGCCGCGGATGCGCACGGTGCGCCCGGCATCGGTCAGCGTGTCCTGCAGGAAGCGGGTGATGATGCCCTGGTCTTCCTCGGGCGTGCCTTCCTGGGCGTGGGCGGGCGCGGCGAATACGGCGACGATCAGAGCCAGCGCAAGCGCGATATGAAACATGAAACGCATCAAAAGGTCTGCCCGATACCGAGGTAAATCTGAAATCGCCGGGCATCCGCGTCGGCGGCGCTGCGGCGCACGGGGACCGCGACGTCCAGGCGCAGCGGGCCGACGGGTGTGTCGTAACGCATGCCGAGGCCCGCCCCGGCGTGCCAGCCCGATTGCCCGCCAAAGGCGCGCTCGGCGACATAGCCGGCATCGGCGAAAGCCACGACCGAGATCGCGCTCGTCACGCGTGTCCGCGCTTCGCCCGACAGAGCCGCAAAGCCCCGCCCGCCCGACCGGATGCCATCAACCTCGACACCCAGCGACTGGAAGGGCAAGCCACGCACCGTGCCGCCGCCGCCGGAATAGAAGAGATATTGCCGCGGCGTCCGGTCGAGCGCGCTGCCCAGAACCGCCCCGGCCTGCGCGCGCCCGGCAAGCACGAAACGCCCGTCGCCGAACCCGGTATAGGCGCGCGCATCAAGCCGGAGCCTGGCGCCATGATCGGCCCCGGCAAATCCCAGATAGGGTTCCACCTGTCCTGAAAGGAAGGTGCCGCGCGTGGCGTTGAGCGGGTCATCGCGGGTGTCGCGCTCCAGCCCCACGGGCAGCGCCAGCGTGGCGAAGTTGCGCGTGACGCGCGGCTCGCCGAAGCGCGCGCGCTCGTACCGCAGCAGGATGCCCGCACGACCGGTCAACTGCTCGGAAAAGCGATGGACCAGCAGCACGTCCGCCTGAACCGTCTCGGCATCGTAGTCGCGTTCATTCAGCGACGCCGCGCGCGCACCCAGCTCCAGGTCGGTATCGCGGGTGATCGTCGCCGGGCGGGTGTAGCGTCCGTCAACGGTGAACCCGATCCCGCGGTCGCGGGCTCCGATCCCCTCCACCGCCGCCTCGAACCGCAAGCGTTCGGCACCGCCAAGAAGATTGCGGTGCAACCAGAAACCGGTCAGCCGGAGCCCTGCCTCGGTGTCGATCTCGGCGCCGAAGCCCAGGCGCCGGGGCGGCGCTTCTTCGAGGATGGCTTCGATATCGACGGTCCCGTCGGGATTGGCGGCATCGGCGGTGCGCAGCGCGACCGAACTGAAGGTGCCGGTGCGCCGCAGCCTCGCTTCGGCCTCGGCCACCGCATCGGGGTCGAAGATCTCGCCGTGCGGCAAGCCGGCGATGGCGCGGATACGCCTCGGTCGCGTCGCATCGGCGCCCCGGGGATTGAGCGCGCCGAACCGCAATTGCTCGCCCGGTGCGAGCCGCAGCACCACGTCGAGACGGCGCTCCGGATGCACCGCGGTCACGTCCTGGCTCACCGACTCGGCAAGGGCATACCCTTCGCGCCGCCAGGCATCGACCGCCTCGATGGAGGCGTCGCGCACCAGCGTGCTGCGCGCAGGCCGGCCGGTCGCAAAGCCCGACGGCAGCTCGGTCCCGGGTGCGAGCGGCGCGATATCGGTCTGCCCGAAGCGAAACCGTGGGCCCGGCTCGACCAGGACGACGATCTGCCGGATCGCCGACGGCGGGCGCAGGGTTTCCATGTCGGCAGCTTCCTGCCCATCGACGCGCACACTGATCTGCGGGGCGTAATAGCCCTGCTCGTACAGCAGACCGATGAGCCGCCCGTATTCGGCGCGCGCCGCGGACATCACGTCCAACGGGTTGGCGCGCGCCTCGGCGTCGAGCGCCCGCACGAGCGAACCGCGCTCGAGCGCTTCGCGCAACGCATCGGGCCCTTCGGTCACGCGAAAGTCCAATGCCTCAAGGGCGCCCAGCTCGTGCGGAGGGAATGCAGACAAGCCCAGAGCCAGTATGCCGGCCAGCGCGCCCAGCTTCACGCGGCGTCGCGTCCCGGCATCGCCCCCCCTGCTTGTCCTCGTCTCCACCCGCACCGACCCTTGTCTTATTTTTTTCACAGCGTTTCATGATACGGCGCGGGGCGCAATCATCAAGCAGGTACCGCCCTCAGGCAGGGGGTCCGCTTGACATTTGCGCGAGCGGTGGCTTCGGTGCAGCACATTCGCCACCGTTCGGAGTGCCAGATGCCGCCCCCTTCCGCCACGCAGTCCGCCTCAACCTCCGGGGGCGGAATGCGGACGCATTACCTCGTGATCCTGGCAATCAGCCTGTGCCACATGATCAACGACGTGATGCAGTCGCTGCTGGCGGCGATCTACCCGCTCCTTCAGGCCGAGTTCGCGCTGAGCTTCGCGCAGATCGGGCTGATGACCTTTGCCTTCATGGGGACGGCATCGGTCCTGCAGCCGCTCATCGGCATGGCGACCGATCGCCGTCCGGTGCCGCAGTCGATGACCTTTGGCATGGGATCGACCCTGATCGGGCTCGTCTTCCTCGCCTTCGGCACCTCCTACGGCTGGCTTCTGGCCGGCGCGGCGTTGATCGGCATCGGCTCGGCCGTCTTCCATCCCGAAGCCAGCCGCGTCGCACGCGCCGCCGCGGGCGGGAAATTCGGCACGGCGCAGTCGCTCTTCCAGGTCGGCGGCAATACCGGCTCGGCCCTGGGTCCGCTTCTGGCCGCGTTCATCGTGGT
>SLKW01000008.1 GCA_007134405.1 Paracoccaceae bacterium | reverse complement strand
CCAAACCCAGCGCAAGCCCCCGCGCTGCGGCGACACCGATGCGGATACCGGTGAAATTGCCGGGTCCGGTGCCGACACCGATCGCGGCCAGATCGGACCATTCGGTCCCGGCATCTTTCATCGCCGCGCCGATGATCGAAAAAAGCCGTTCGCCCTGACCACGCGGCATGATTTCCTGGCGATGGGCGCAGACGTTGCCGCCGCGCAGAACCGCCACCGCGCACCAACTGCCTGACGTGTCGAAGGCGAGGACTGCCTCAGACGGCAACCGGGCGTACCTCGGTGACTTCGGGAATGTAATGGCGCAGCAGGTTCTCGATCCCCATCTTCAGCGTCAGCGTCGAAGACGGACAGCCTGCGCAGGCGCCTTTCATGTGCAGATAGACCACGCCCCGATCGAAGCCGTGGAAGGTAATGTCGCCGCCATCCTGCGCAACGGCCGGCCGCACGCGGGTATCCAGGAGTTCCTTGATCTGCTCGACGATCTCGGAATCGGGGCCTTCCTGCACCGCATGACCGGCCTCTGCCTCGCCTTCCATCACCGGGCGGCCGGACTGGTAATGCTCCATGATCGCGCCAAGGATCGCGGGCTTGATATGCGCCCAATCGATGTCGTCCCGCTTGGTGACGGTGACGAAATCCGCGCCGAGAAAGACGCCGGTCACGCCATCGGTCGTGAAGACCGCCTGCGCAAGCGGGGATTTCGCCGCCGTCTCGGCGTCGGTGAAGTCTGCCGTGCCCTGGCCCAGAACCGGCTGGCCGGGGAGGAATTTCAACGTTGCCGGGTTCGGCGTGGATTCGGTCTGGATGAACATGGGGCAGCCTCCGTTTAAGGGGATATGCGAACGGGGAGGAGGGCTGTCAAGTTCGCGCGCCTGCACAGTGGGCTCTGAGTGGTCAGTGAGGCGGTAGTCAGTCGCGCGGCAGGTCGCGGGCAAGGTCCTGTTCGAGAAACCGCTCGAAGGCATCCAGATTGACGGGTTCGAACTGTCCGAATGCCTGCATCCATACCGAGGCCGAACGCATTGCGTCGGGCTCGAGCTTGCACCATTTCACCCGGCCATGTTTTTCTTGGCTGATGAGGCCCGCGGCGGCCAGGATCGCGAGATGCTTGGAGACGGCCGACAGCGACATGGGCAGCGGCGCGGCGACATCGGTCACCGCCATGTCATCCTCGAGCAGCATGGACAGGATCGCCCGCCGCGTCGGGTCGGCGAGCGCCATGAAGATCGCATCGAGATGGACTTCGGAGGTATCCTGCATCGCCGGACCATGGCCCGTCGGTCGAGCATGGTCAACCGCGAGGTTGAATATCGCGAATGCCCGTGAAGCCGGCAGCGCAGCCTGCGCGGCGGCGCAGCAATTCCGTAAAAGATTTCGATATCAGTGACTTAATGAGCATCCATCGCGCTTGACTCTGGCGCCTCCCGCGCCTAGGTTCCGCCCGACCTACCGGGGCTGATAGCCGATGTCCGAGCCTGAAGATCAAAAGCGCTTGCGCGCTTTGGAGGCGCGGATCGCCGAGCTTCGCGCGGCCCGGGCGCCTCAGCCGGCGAAGGCCGACGGGCACACGCTCGGCCAGGCGGCCTGGCGGATGGTCACCGAGCTGGTCGCCGGCCTTCTGGTCGGTTTCGGCATCGGGCTGGGGCTGGATGCGCTCTTTGGAACGCGGCCCTGGCTTCTGGTGCTGTTTACAATGCTGGGGCTCTGGGCCGGGATACGCGTGATGATGCGCACCGCCGAGGACATCCAGCGCCGGAGTACGCAAGCAGCGGGGTCTCCCGCCGCAGAACGAGGGGAAGACGATCGTGGCTGACGCAAACGGCTCGCTGGCCATCCGGCCGATGGATCAGTTCGTGGTGCGCCCGCTCTTTGGTGGCGAGACGGTTGGCATGTTCACGATCACGAACGTCACGCTCTGGATGGCGCTGACCGTCCTTGCGGTGACGGCGGTCATGGTGCTGGGCGCCCGCGGTCGCGCGCTGGTGCCGACGCGCGGGCAGTCGGTCGCGGAACTGGCCTACGGTTTCATTTACAAGATGATCGAGGATGTGACGGGGCGCGACGGGCTGCGGTTCTTCCCCTACATCATGACGATCTTCATGTTTGTCTTCTTCGCCAACATCCTCGGGCTCATCCCGTGGGCCTTCACCACGACCTCGCATTTCGCGGTCACGGCGGTTCTGGCGCTGTCGGTGTTCATATCGGTCACGGTGCTGGGTTTCGTACTCAATGGCGCGGCCTTCCTGCGTCTCTTCTGGGTCGACAGCGCGCCCTTGGCGCTGCGCCCGATCCTCGCGGTGATCGAGATCATCTCCTACTTCGTCCGCCCCGTCAGCCATTCCATTCGTCTTGCCGGCGCAATGATGGCTGGCCACGCGGTGGCCAAGGTTTTCGCCGGCTTTGCTGCGGCGCTTGGCGTTGCCTTCGTCGTCCCCGTCCTGGCGGTGACCGCACTCTATGCGCTGGAACTGCTGGTTGCGGTCATCCAGGCCTATGTCTTCACCATCCTGACCTGCGTCTACCTCAAGGACGCGCTGCATCCGCATCACTGACGGGTCGGGTCCCCCTTCCGCCAATAGCAATCCTAAGGAGCGAACATGGAAACTCTAGCACTCGCAGATATGGGCCGTTACATCGGCGTCGGCCTGACCGCCATCGGCATGGGTGGCGCCGCCATCGGTGTGGGCAACATCGCCGGCAACTTCCTGTCCGGCGCGCTGCGCAACCCTGCCGCGGCTCCTGGCCAGACCGCCATGCTCTTCATCGGCATCGCGTTCGCCGAAGCGCTGGGTATCTTCTCGTTCCTGGTCGCGCTGCTGCTGATGTTCGCCGTCTGATCCAGGTTTCCTGATCCATTCGGCGGGGCGGGTGCTGACGGACCCGCCCCGACCGGGTTCTGGACATACGGAGGACGCCATGGCGACGAACACCAACGACGCGGTAGGCATGCCGCAACTCGACTTCTCGACCTTCCCCAATCAGATCTTCTGGTTGGTGGTCACCTTGGTCGTGATCTACCTGATCCTTTCGCGCGTCGCCCTGCCGCGGATCGGCTCGATCCTGGCCGAGCGTTCCGGCACGATCACCGCCGATATCGATGCGGCCGAGACCTACAAGCGCCAGGCTTCCGAGGCCGAGGCTGCCTATAACAAGGCGCTCGAGGATGCCCGTGCCCAGGCACACAAGATCGTAGAGGAAATGCGCGCGGACATTCAGGCCGATCTGGATGTCGCCATCCAGAAGGCCGATGCCGAGATCGCCGCGCGCACCGCCGAATCCGAGCGCCGGATCGCCGAGATCCGCGACAGCGCCAATGAGGCGGTGGAGGAGGTCGCGCGCGATACGGCGCGTGAGATCCTCGCTCTTTTCGGCGTAAAGGCCGAGGACAAGGCGATCGACGACAGCGTTTCGACGCGCGTGAAAGGGGGTGCGGCATGATCCGTCTGGCAGCAATCCTGTTGGCGGCTTCGGCCACGCCGGCGCTCGCGGCCGGGGATTACCCGTTCTTCTCGCTGCGCAACACCGACCTGATCGTGCTGTTCGGCTTCGTGATCTTCGTGGGTATCCTGGTCTATTTCAAGGTGCCCGCGATGATCACCGGGCTTCTCGACAAACGCGCCGAGGATATCCGGGGCGAGTTGGCCGAGGCGCGCCGGTTGCGCGAGGAGGCGCAGGAAATCCGCGCCAGCTTCGAACGCAAGAAGGGCGAGATCAAGGAACAGGCGGAGCGGATCGTGGCCAAGGCCAAGACCGATGCCGAGTTCGCCGCGGAACAGGCGCGCTCCGATCTGGAGGTGTCGATCCAGCGCCGGCTGAAGGCCGCGGAGGATCAGATCGCCTCGGCCGAGGCTGCGGCGCTGCGGGAGGTGCGCAACCGCGCCGTCCAGGTGGCCGTTGCGGCCTCGGCGGAGTTGATCGCGCAGAACATGGGCAAGGCCGATGCGAACCGGCTGATCGAGGACTCGATCAAGACGGTGGACTCGCGCCTGCACTGATCGCGCGGTTTCGCGACCGAATTGGATCAGCCCCGGCCCGCGCCGGGGCTTTTCACTTGGGCCGCCGGATTTCAGCGCTTGCGCAATGCCGCCAATGCCCTCGAATTCGGGCGCATGTCCCGCCGATCAATGGCGCGCGTTGTCCATCACGCGCAGCCCGTCGGGGACTGCGTCGCGGTCGTCAAGGACCAGATCGGCGATGAGGGCGGCCAGTTTCGGGGCCATGCCGAAGCCGATCTTGAAGCCGCCGTTAAGCACGAAATGCCCGGCACGCCCCGGCCAGGGGCCGAGCATGGGCGCGCGAGAGGGTGCGCGGGCGCGCAGCCCGGCCCAGCGGTCGATCACCGGAGCATCGATCAGATCGGGGCAGAGCACGCGCGCCCGCGCGATCAGCGCGTCGAGCTGTGAATCCGTCGTCTCGGCGGCGTCGAAGGCCCGTTCCGATGTCGACCCGATGGCCACCATTCCATCGGCATGGGGCACGACATGCAGCCCGTCGCCATAGACCTGCGGCGACGAAGGGAAGTCCGCCGAAAGAAGCGCCGCCTGTCCCTTGACCGCGGTCCCCATCGGGGTGGAAAGCGCGCGCGAGAGCTCCGCCAGCCCCTCCGGTCCCGTCGCCCAGAGAACCGCCTCGGCGCCCGCCGGGGGGCCAGAGCCTTGAGCGATCGCAACACCCAGGCGGGTAAGCGCGGCGACGAGGGCCGCCACGCCCATGCGCGGCGCGATCCGGGCGCTGAGCGTGTCGTGCGCGACCAGCCCCGTTGGCGTCGCGGCGCGGAGCCCCGGCACCTCGGCCGCGGGCACGACCCGCCACGCGGCCGCCCCTTGCCACAGTTCGGATGCGCTGCGGGCGCGCGCTTCGGCGCGCGCCACCGCGGCGGCGTCGGCGAGCGGCTGGATCCGTCCCAGCCGCGCATAGCCCGGATCGCGGCCCCCGACTGCGCGAACCTCGGACCAGAACGCCTCGGCCATGCGCAGGCTTTCGAATTGAAGCTGTTTCTTGGCATTCCAGCCCTCGGGCACATGCGGGGCGAGGGCGCCCACCAGCCCGCCCGAGGCCCCGGCGCCGGGATAGGCGCGCTCGATGACCGTGACCCGCGCGCCGCGCCGCGCCAGGGTGAACGCCGCGCTCAGCCCCAGGATACCCGCGCCCATCACCACGATACCGGCCATTGCCATTCCCCGCGTCGATCGTCATTTTCCCGCCGCAACCTAGCCGGGACCCGATCGATGAGCCAGCCCGCCCTGACCTGGACCGATGCCGGAACGCCGGTGAGCGCGCGGTTCGACGACCCCTATTTCACGGACGGCTCCGGCCTTGCCGAGGCGCGCCATGTCTTCCTGTCGGGCAACGACCTGCCCGCGCGGCTGTGCGACGGGTTCCATGTGGGCGAGCTGGGCTTCGGCACCGGGCTGAACCTGCTTGCGCTGCTGGATGCCTGGCAGGGTCCGGGCCGGCTGCGCTTCACCAGTTTCGAGGCATTCCCGTTGCCCGCCGTCGAGATGGCGCGCGCACTCGCCGCCTTCGCGCTGCCGCAGGCCGAGGCCCTGATCGACGCCTGGGCGCGGGCGGAGGGGCCGGTGCGGCGCTTCGATCTGCCCGGTGCGCGCGTCGAGGTGCATCTCGGCGATGCCCGCGCGCTGCTGCCGGGCTGGGAGGGGCGCGCCGACGCCTGGTTCCTCGACGGGTTCGCGCCGGCCCGCAACCCCGAATTGTGGGAGCCGGAGCTCATGCGCGCGGTCGCCCGCCACACCGCACCGGGCGGGACCTTCGCGACCTATACCGCGGCGGGCGCCGTGCGGCGGGCGCTGGAAGCGGCGGGTTTCAATGTCGAGCGCCGGCCCGGTTTCGGAACCAAGCGGCACATGAGCGCGGGCCGGCTGGAGGCCGCATGACCGAGCAGAACACCCGGCTCGGCGTGCTCCTGATGATCGCCGCCGCCTTCGTCTTTTCGGTGCAGGACGCGATCTCGCGCCATCTGGCCAGCGAATACAATGTCCTCATGGTCGTCATGATCCGCTACTGGTTCTTCGCGGCCTTCGTGATCGCGATCGCCAAGCGCCAGGCGGGCAGCATTCGCGCCGCGGCACGCGCGCGCCGGCCGATGGTGCAGGCCTTTCGCGGCTTCCTGCTGGCGGCGCAGATCTGCGTGGTCGTCGTGGCCTTCGTCACGCTCGGCCTGATCGAGACGCATGCGGTCTTCGCGATCTACCCGCTTCTGGTCGCCGCCCTGTCCGGCCCGGTGCTGGGCGAGCATGTCGGCTGGCGGCGCTGGGGGGCGATCGGCATCGGCTTCGTGGGCGTCCTGGTGATCCTGCAGCCGGGCTTCGGCGTCTTTGCGCCCGCCGCGCTGATCCCGCTGGCGGCGGCGACGATGTTCGCGCTCTACGGGCTGCTCACCCGCTTCGTTTCGCGCGACGACAGCGCGGCGGTGAGCTTCTTCTGGACCGGCACCGCGGGCGCGGTGGTCACCACGGCCACGGGGATCTGGTTCTGGGAGCCGATGCTGCCGGGCGACTGGGTCTGGATGGGGCTTCTGTGCATGACCGCGGCCTTCAGCCACTGGCTCTTGATCCGCGCCTATGAGCTCGCCGAGGCGAGCGCGATCCAGCCCTTCGCCTATCTGCAGCTTGTCTTCACGACGATGATCGGCATGAGCATCTTCGGCGAGACGCTGCGGCCCAACGTCGCCCTCGGCGCGGGCATCGTGGTGCTCGCCGGGCTCTTCACGCTCTGGCGCACGCGGCGGGTGGCCCCGCGCGCCTGAGCGTGAGGGCTGCGTGCGCCGTCAGGTCCGGCAATACCGCTCGGCGGCGGCGCCGAAGGCGCGGTAGCGGGCCCAGAACTCGTTATCGGCGCGCGAGCGCGACATGCGCACGCTCTGCGCCTCGTCGGGGTTCGAGAAGAACCGCGCGGCGCGGCGCTGTTCCGAGCGGGTCAGGGTCTGCCGCGCGACATGGTCGATGCAGCGGCAGAGCGACCGGCTCGCCGCGGTGCGATCCGAGCGGTTGCAGGCGTTTTCCACCGGGCCGGCAAGCGCCGGGGCGGGGGCCAGCGCCAGAAGCAGCGCCGTTGCGGGGACAAATAGGAATGCTCTCATGACTGCCTCGTTCCTTGGTTTGCGCGACCTTCAGGCCGTCGTTGTTACCACTGTTCCTGTGAAATTTGGTTACCAGAAGACCGGCGATTCGGCAATCGCTAGGCCTAGCGCGGGGCAGGCCGGTCAGCCCCATATCGCGCGTCGCCCGAGTTGCGCGCGCGCGACCGCATGCTAGTGTCGCCCGAGGCGGAGGGAGACACGCATGGAGCGCTGGGACTACATCATCGTCGGCGGCGGCACCGCCGGGGCGCTGCTGGCCAACCGGCTGAGCGCCGAGGCCCGTGTGCTGCTGCTCGAGGCGGGGGGGCGCGACAACTACCTCTGGGTGCATGTGCCGGTGGGCTACCTCTATTGCATCGACAATCCGCGCACCGACTGGCGGTTTCGCACGCGCGCCGAACCGGGGCTCAATGGCCGCAGCCTGCTCTACCCGCGCGGGCGCATCCTGGGCGGCTGTTCGTCGATCAACGGCATGATCTACATGCGCGGGCAGGCGGGCGACTACGACCAGTGGCGGCAGATGGGCCTGACGGGCTGGGGCTGGGACGACGTGCTGCCCTATTTCAAGCGCCACGAGGATTACGCCGCGGGCGCCGCCGACCCGGCGCTGCACGGGACGGGGGGCGAGTGGCGCGTTGAGAACCAGCGCCTGCGCTGGGAGATCCTCGACGACTGGGCGCGGGCGGCCGAAGCCTGCGGCATCCCGGCGACCGATGACTTCAACACCGGAGACAACGAGGGCGTGGGCTATTTCAAGGTCACGCAAAGGTCGGGCTGGCGGTGGAACTCGTCCAAGGCGTTCCTGCGCCCGATCAGGGGGCGCGAGAACCTGAAGGTCCGCACGCATGCGCAGGTGCAGGAGCTGGTGTTCGAGGGCGCGCGCTGCGTGGGCGTGCGCTACCGGCGCGGCGACCGGGTCGAGGAGGCGCGCGCCGGGGCCGAAGTGATCCTGTGCGCCGGCGCCATCGGCTCGGCGCAGATCCTGCAACTCGCCGGGATCGGGACGGCCGCGGTCTTGCATGACCTGGGGATCGCGGTGCGGCGCGACTGCGATGCGGGCGAGAACCTGCAGGACCACCTGCAGCTGCGGCTGGTCTACAAGGTGCACGGGGCGAAGACGCTCAACATGATGGCCGCGACGCTCTGGGGCAAGGCGATGATCGGGATGGAATACGCGTTCCGGCGCACCGGCCCGATGTCGATGGCGCCCTCGCAACTGGGCGCCTTCGCCCGGTCGGGGCCGGATGTCGACCGCGCCGACCTCGAGTATCACGTCCAGCCCCTGAGCCTCGACGCCTTCGGCCAGCCGCTGCACCCGTTCGCGGCGGTCACCGCCTCGGTCTGCCAGCTGCGGCCCGAGAGCCGCGGCCATGTCCGGCCGCTGTCGCCCGACCCGATGGCGGCGCCCGAGATCGCGCCCAACTACCTGTCGGCCGAGAGCGACCGGATCGTCGCCGCCCGCGCCATAAGGCTGACGCGCAGGATCATGGAAGCCGAGCCGATGGCGCGCTACCGGCCCGAGGAATACCGCCCCGGCCCCGCGGCGCAGACCGACGCGGAACTGATGCGCGCCGCGGGCGACATTGGTACGACAATCTTCCACCCGGTCGGCACGGCGCGGATGGGCACCGACCCGCGCGCCGTGGTCGGCCCGGACCTGCGCGTGCACGGGATCGACGGGCTGCGGGTCGCCGATGCGAGCGTCATGCCGACGATCACCAGCGGCAACACCAACGCGCCCGTGCTGATGATCGCCGAGAAATGCGCCGACATGATCCTGACGGGCGCGCGGACGGGGCAGAGCGCTGCTTGAGCCCGGTCACGCCGGAGGCGTGCAGAAGCCCGGTCACGCCGGAGGCGTGCAGAAGCCGGTTCGCGCCGGAGGCGTGCAGAAGCCGGTTCGCGCCGGAGGCGTG
>SLKW01000259.1 GCA_007134405.1 Paracoccaceae bacterium | reverse complement strand
TTGTGATCGCCGGCAATCTGCGCCTGGGAGCGCAAGGCACAAGGCGCGCTTATCTGGGCTCGACGCTGGTGTTTGCGGCAGAGCAAACGCGTTGGGGAACCGACTTCAGCGAGTATACAACCGGCCGACCACCAAGCGATTGGACGAGCTATTCAGGGCCGCAAACAGGACATCTCGCGACTTGGGAGGTCACCTCAGGCGGTCTGGTTTCTAGAAACCGCATGCGGATCCGGAAAACCACACCAGACCCGCACACTGCTCAAATGTCGTTCTTCGCATGGGATGGTGTGCCAGAGGCTGCCAACAGCGAAGTTCTGATGCTGGTTGAGCGCGGCGGATCGAACGCAATTCGCGATATGTTCGGTGCCGGCCTACGAATGACCTTGAGCTCGGGTACCAACAATTCCGGCCTATTCCTTGGGTTCGGCAATATTGACACCGCACGCATCATGCAGAGGCCCTGGAACAATTCGCTCATCAGGAGCGGAGTCCATGGAACTGGCGGCGGCACCATTCCCGCAGGCGGCACCCTCTGGATGCGCGTCCGCTGGGACAACGACAGGTTCCGTCTTCGGAGTTGGGATGTCGATACAAAGGCGGAAGACCTCGGCCTGTCCGACGAGCCGTCAGCCTGGCAACTGGATGATACGAACGACACGATCTCAACTGCAGGCGCAATCGGATTGGCCTTTCGGGTTAGCAACACGACAGCAGCCCAGGGCGAGGTTTTCTGTCACTACTTCGGTGTCGGGATCGACGGCGACAGCGCACCCTCACCCACGTTTGCGCCCATCGGCGCCCCTGCCCCCATTCCCGAACGCGATACTTTCGCGACCTTCGACAACACCGCGATGAGCTTCGACAGCACAGCCCACACCTTCGATGAGGTAGTATGATGGCCATTACCCCTATCAAACTCGGCTCGGCCCCCAACGATGGTCAGGGCGACAACCTGCGCACGGCGGGTCAGAAGATCAATGACAACTTCGCCGCTGTCGAGGCTGCACTCGCCACTATCCCCATGGGGGTCGAGGGTGCCGGCGCGCGGTCATTCGCAAATGTCGATGCGTTGCTGGCAAATACTCAGGTGACCTATGGCTCCGGGGCCAACCAGGTCGTCGCGAGCAACATTATCCGTACGCTCGCCGAGGGATTTGCGTATCGCGTGGCGGCATCGGGCGCCTCCGATCACCACGTCACCACGGCGGGCGGCGTGAAGCTTTATGTGCTGCCGGGCAACAACGGATTCAACGTCCGTGCATTCGGAGCCAAGGGCGACAACAGAACCGACGACACGGCGGCTTTTAATGCCGCGGTTCGGGCAAATGGGCCTTGGGGCGGAACACGCAACCTTCTCAGCCAAGGTCGCGCAACAATCCTTGTGCCGCGCGGGCGTTATCTCATCAACGGCACTGTCCAGACCGGCGGCAACGCGGCGGGCATCGTCATCAAGGGCGAGGGTTCGCGTACAACGCTCATTCGGCGCACAAACAACGAAGGGTCTCTTTTCAAATTCCAGACTTACAGCTTTGTCGAAATCTCCGACATGGCAATTGTCCACGACACAAGCTCTCCGCGTTCGGCGTGGAACAACAAATGCTTCGAATTGAACGGTACCAGTGGCGGACAAAAATTCCACATTAGCCGCCTGTTCACGCACGGTTTCGACCGGGTAATTAGCCACGAACATTTCCACAATGAAGATACTAGCTACGTTTCGGAATGTCGTTTTGAGGACTGCAAAACGTGGCTCCATGCTCGCAACACGCAGGCGGTAATCAACAAGATCGTGGGCTGCACTTGGCGCGGGGTGATTGACCGGGTCTTCGATGTGGTCGGCTACGGGCAGACGCATATCGACACGGCTAATGTTGTGATATCTGGTGCTTTCCTGCACTTCGCTGCGGGTCAGGGGGGGCCAAGCAACCAGTTCATTCTAACAAATGTGAAGTTCGAGTATGCTTATTGGGGCACCGTCCGCATTATCGAAATGGCCGACAGCGCGATCAGCGCCAACCATGTGGAGATGATTGGTTGCGGGATCACTCCAGGCCAATACAGCCCGAACCCCGATATCTTCCAATTCGATCTGCAAGGGGGACTTTACACGATCAACGTCATCGGTGGCGACTTCATGCACGCCAAGATCCGAACCCGTGGACGGGCTGGATACAACACCCTGAACCGCGCCTTCTGGGTAAAGTTCACCGGCCTCGCGCGCTCGCCCAACATGGACATTGTTCGCGTCGGCGGGGCTGACAGCCAGCACCCGCCTATCATCTTCGAGGACTGCCGAGACCGGGCAAATATCATAATCAATACACCCTACGACGGCAGTTTCCGCGCCACTCCGGGGCTTGCCAAAGCGAACATTAACACGATCACCGATCAGAGTGGGGTGGTCCGCTCGGGCACGCAGACCTACCACATCCCTACATATGGGCAGATGGTCATGGTGAAATCCGTGAAACTTCTCATTGGCGCAAAGACCGCGGGAACGCTGGGTGCGACGATGAGAGTGTTTGGCAACTCTGCGAAGACGCAGCAGATCGGTGGCAACGTCACGATCGGGAACACCGCCCCGGCCGGCTACGAGGTCAATATCCCGGTCGGCGCGTTTACCTCGGATGGCGTCTATGTGGAGATCCAGCGCACGGGAGCTGCAAACGCCCACGGTCGCATCATTGTCGAAACCGAGTCCGTTTAGATACCAGTCTGGGGGACACCCCAATTTACCGGCAGTTTCATACGTGAATATAAGACCCGAAGAATAGGCGACAAAAGCATCTGCAGTCTCATCGACACCAAATTTACGGTCCCTGGCTGTCAGGCACTAGCTATCTTTTCATTTCACTCATCGTAAGGGCATCGGCGCAGAGCCATCTCAAACCTCTGCGCCGATGCCTGTTCTCATAACAGATCACCGATCGGGCCACGCAGAAAGATCCTGAACGTATATCCTCGAGACTGCACCACCGTGGAAGTAAACCTCGGTTGCTGCGATGGCTCCCATGCGTCCATAGAAGCGATTGGCCGTATCGAGCTGTCCGCCCACCAGTATCCGGAACGAACAGGCTCCCTGCGCAACGAAGTAGTTGCAAAGTCGCCGGTACAGTTTTTCCGAAACACCTTGGCCACGAAAGTTGGAAGCTACCACCATACTGAGTAATTCGTGCCGCGGCAGACTTGATTGCTTTGTTTCCGGCGCCGCCCCGCTCCCCTTGATCAGAACTTCTAAAATACCGCCAAGTTTTTTGGGGCTGAGCAAGTTTGGCGCGAGCGAAAACGTCAGTCTGAGGGGGCGGCGCATCAGGCGGCTGTAGATAGACCTCATACCATTCCCCCCTGTGATGAACCCGACGACACGGTCACCCTTCATCTCGACTATCAGCACGCTGTCGTCGTTTTCATCGATAGCAGTGTAAAGAAGCTCAAGAAAACGGCAGCCCAAACTCGACAGAAATCCACTTTCCAGGCCTTCGGCATGCAGTTCGGCGACTTGCCGGATTACCTCGGGGCTATGCATCAACCGTGGAGTCCGGGAAATTGACATCGCGCTGCAGCATCTTCGGAGGCGTCGGCAGGCTCGGGAATACACGCCAAACTATCGGTGAAGTTGGCGACAGGACGACCCAGATCGTGAGCGCGATCAGCATCACATAGGTCGCAATGCCCTGATTGCGGACATACCACTCCTCAAGCTCCCCCTTGTAGGGCATGATCACGTGATCATAGAAATGGTCCGGGTCGCTGGCTGCGTCCATCATCTCTTCTTCGTCCCGAAACACGATCGAACCAATCCCCGAAAGCCCCGGCCGCACGGTGGTGATGATCGCTTGCGACTTTTGCGGGAAGGCGTCGAAACAGCGCCGGGTCTGTGGGCGCGGGCCGATCACGCTCATGTCGCCGAGGAAGATGTTGATCAGTTGCGGCAGTTCGTTGATCTTGGTTTTGCGCAGGATGCGTCCAACCGGCAGGACGCGCGGATCGCCTTTAAGCGTGACCGTCCCGGTGCCAATGTTCGGGCTGTCCTTCAGCATCGTCGCGAACTTATAGAGGCCAAACATTTGGCCGCCGCGCCCGACGCGGTTCTGCTTGAAGAAGATCTCGCCCTCGCCGGTGAAGCGCAAAATGATAGCAACCGGCACCAGTAGCGGCGAAAGCAGGATCAGGGCCATCCCCGAAAGGAGAATATCGAGGAAACGCTGCATCGCTTACATCCTGCTGTCGAGGTACTTCCCGGTTTCCTTGTGATCGAAATCGGGGATCATGTGATTGAAGAGTGCGACGATCTCTGGCTTGTCCCAAGTGGGTTGCGCACGAATCCGACCGATTTCGGCCAGAAAGTGCTCAAGCCGGGCCGCGTCAAACGCGGGCTCGTTGAGAATTATTCCGATCGACTGAAAACGATCCATGTCGAGCGTCTCGGCCGTTGTGAAGAACTCCTCGAAGTCCTTTTCGCCGGTCGTGTCGGAGGCGAAGAAATAGACCGGCCAACGGCGCTGCGCGATCAACTCCTCGGCGCGGCCGCGCGCTTCGTCCTCGCTTTCGCATTCATACGGCGTGTAACCGCGCGCCTCGAGGTAGCGCACCGCAATATCGGAGAACCGTGTCAGGTTCAGCACCTCACTCAGCTTCGGGAAATAGATCTCACGGTTGTTGCCGGTGAGCGTCGACATCAGGCACAGCTCGCCCGATTCCTGCGGTGTGACGAAATAGCGCCGCACGTCGTTCGGGGCCGAGATCGGCTGGTTTTTCGCCAGCCGCTGGTTGAATCCGTGCAGAAGCGATCCGTCCGAGAAGGCCACGTTGGCAAAGCGCGCGGTCGAGATCGGGATCTCGAGGCTCGCGCGCATGAGGAACATTTCCATGATGCGCTTGCTCGCCCCCATCATGTTGACGGGGTTCGCCGCCTTGTCGGTCGAGACGCAGAAATACTTCCGCGCGCCTTTCGCCCGGGCGGCGGCAAGCGTGGAAAGCGTGTTGAGAATGTTCACCTCGATCAGGCGCATCAGGGTGAACGGATCCTTCTCGCTGCGCACATGCTTGAGCGCCGAGAGGTTGAGGACGTAATCGTAACCCGGCTCGGCCGCCATCAGCGCCGCGAATTCGCGCCCGCCGCAATCAATGGCGAAGGTGCGGAAATCGCCGTCGCCATAGCCCAGCGTGCTGCGAATGTCGCGCACCAGCTCGACCATATTGTTCTCGCTGATGTCGACCACATGCAGCACGCGCGGGTTGCGCTTGAAGATCTCGCGCGCCACCGCCTGGCCGATCGAACCGGCGCCGCCGATCACCAGGAAGCGCGAGTTGCGGACGATGTCAGAAAGCTCTGCCTCGTTCGCGGCAATGTCGAGCTCGAAGAGGGGTCGGTCACGCCCGATCAGGGCAAGAACATTCATGGTTTGAGCCTTCCGAATTCGCTCTCGGGGACGCTGGAGGGCAGGTTGACCACCCGGTCGACGAGCCAGCGGGCATTATCCAGTCCGTCATTCTGGCAATTCTCGTACATTGGCAGCTCGGTCATCAGCCGCCAGATCGGCCGGGTCATCACCCCGGCGGCATTGCTTGCCTCAAGCAGCGCGTCGCGCGCCGCACGATCCTCGAGCAGAATGGCATTCAGCCAGTAATTGGCCGTGGTGCCCGCCCGCGCATCGATGAAGGTGAACCCGTGGAGAGCGCAGAACTCGCGATAACGCGCGGCAACTTCGGCCTTGATCTTCAGCATCTCGGGCAGGGTTTCCATCTGCGCGACGCCAAGCGCTGCATTCAGGTTCGGCAGCCGGTAGTTGTAGCCGATTTCGTCGTGGAAGAACTCGTAAGGATGTGGGCGCTTGGCGGTGGTGGTCAGATGCTTGGCGCGGGCGGACAGTTCGGCATCATCCGTCACGATCATTCCGCCACCGCCGGTGGTGATGATCTTGTTGCCATTGAAGCTGAAGGCGGCGATCTGTCCGAAAGTCCCGGTATGGCGCGCGCCCACATACGAGCCGAGCGATTCCGCCGTGTCCTCAATGAGGGGGATGCCATATTCGGTGCAGATCTCGGCGATCTCGGCAATACGGCAGGGAAGGCCGAAAGTGTGCATCGGCACGCAGGCCGCGATCCGCGCGCCGGAAGCCGCATTGACGCACCGCCCGTTTTCGCGCCGAGTATTGACTTCCAGCCAGCCCCGCAGGGCCTCGGGGCTCATGCCCAGCGTATCGCGATCGACATCGATAAAGACCGGGCGCGCACCAATATAGCTGATCGCATTGGCGGTGGCGATGAAGGTCAGCGCCTGCGAGATCACCTCCTCCCCGCGCGCGACCCCCGACAGCAGAAGCGCGGCATGCAGCGCGGCGGTGCCGTTCACCGTGGCGACGCCGTGGCGCGCGCCGGCAAAGGCAGCGATCTGCGTTTCGAATTCAGTGACTCTCGCACCGACCGACGAAACGAAATTCGAGTCGATGCAGTCGACCAGATAACGCCGCTCATTGCCCTCGAAGACAGGGCGGTGCAGCGGAAGCGGATCCGGGCCGTAGATGTCACGAACGAAGTCGATCAGGGCGGCATGCTGTGTGGATGCAGTCATTGGATGCTGTCCCGTTGCGTTTCCGGCCGTCGCTCCTCGGCCACCCAGCCCACCCATTCGGCCGAGAGCTTTTCGCGATCGAAACGGGTTTTGGCAAGGATGCGGGCACGGTGCCCCATTTCGGCCAGCGCCTCCCGGTCATCGGCCGCCGCAATCAAGGCATCGGCAAAGGCTCGCGGATCGTCCGGCAGCACGGCAAACCCGCAACCGTTCTCCTCGATCAACCCGGCCAGCCAGCCCGGATAGTTGTTCAGCACCGGCAAACCCGCGGCGATGTAATCGAAGAACTTGTTCGGCGAGGTTCCGTAGTAGAAGGCCGGAACGTTCTTGAGGATCTGCAGGCCGAGATCGGCCCCGGCCAGGAGCTTCGCCAACTCGGTTTTCGGCACCGGATCGAGGAACAGAACGTTCTCAAGTCCTTCCTCGAGCGCGCGCTGCTGCAGGTGCGGCTTCTCCCGCCCGTGGCCGATCAGGGCGATGCGAATGTCGTTGCGGTCGCGCGCCTTCAACTCGGCTGCGGCATCGAGAACCGCATCAAGCCCGTTGGCCGGCCCATGCGTGCCCGTGAACACAGCAAGAAGCTTGTTGTCCGCAACGCCTTCGGGGCGCAGGGCCTGCGGAGCATCGGCAAACAGGTCCAGATCGCTGCCGTTCGGGACCATGACGATACGCGTCTTCGGCACACCACGCCGCACAATCCCGTCAACGATGCCGGGCGACAGGCCGACAAGCCGAACCGCAGACCGATAGGAAGCCCATTCCAGGGCCGACATGAGCCCCAGCAAGATCGGGTTGCGTACGATACCCATGGCCCTCGGCAATTCGGGCCAAAGATCGCGCACCTCGAACACGAAGGGCTTTCGCCGCAGCCAGCGCGCAAAGATGCCGGGAATGCCGGCGGTCAAGGGGGTGGTGGTCGCAAAGACCACATCTGCGCGCTCCCTGAGCGCCACCCCGACAGAGCCAAGGGCGAAGCGCGTGAACACACCGACACGGCGCCAGAAGCCCATGTCGTTGCCGTAGTCGAGATCGAATTCTATGACGTCGATCCCGTTCACGATCCCGCGTCGCCGGCCTCGCTGGAAAGCTCCGGTCAAGCCGGTATTGCCCTTGCTATAGCTGCCGCAAACCATGGTCACGCTGTGCCCGTGGCGCAAGAGCGCCTGAGCCATTTCATAGGACCGCGTCCCGGCAGATCCCTGCCGGGTCGAGAAATGCTGATGAAAATAAAGAACATGCATGATCAGAAACTGAACCTTGTCACAATCGTCATTGGGTGATCCAGGCGAAGTTCCAGAACCGGAATCTCCGCCCGCTGCAGGTAGTAGCGCGACTCTGCCGCTGTGGCGAGGCAGGGCGTCAACACTTCAGCCTCAGAACTCATCTCGACCGAGAGCCCGCCACCACGCAGCACCTGGCCCTGCAAGCGCCAGTCTCCTGGGGCAAGGCGCCAACGCAGGCAGCCTGACTGGAAGCGTCCCGAGAGAGTATCGGTGCAGACCAATGTCCGGTCTGTCAGGGTGACCGTACGATGATGTCGTGCGCCGACTGCGTCGGTATAGCCTGCCCCGGCCGCGATTCCATTGGGAGAGACCGCAACTGGCTGCACCGCCTCGGCCTGCAGCCAGTCACCGAACAGAAATCGCCCCAATCGAGGCATCTGGTCACGGCCGTCGAACTCGACCGTATTATGCGCCGCCGTGCTGCCATACCAATCGGAGCCAGCGGCATTGTAGCTGAAGGTTCCGGCATCGCGCAGCAGGTTGCGCCCCCCGACCCACAGATCGAGATGCAGCGCATCGGCCTGGCTGGGCCGGAACCGGAACCGGGGATAGCGCAGCACGGCGGTTGCGGACCCAACGCGCAGGACATGGTAGCCGCCGTCATCGAAGCTTACACTTTGCGGTGCCTCTGCTTTCGCACCAGTAGAGACACCGAGCCACTGGGCAGGACGGTCCCATGGACCCGCACCATAAGCCGCGCCCCCGCGGAACAAGACACTGGCGAGCTGCACCGAGGGCCGGAAATCGCGGAAATCGCTATCGGTCAGCGGGATCAACCGTGCACCGTCATTGGCGCCGATGTTCGGGGCGTCTCCGGTCTCGACGTCGGTCATTGCCTGGAGCCAGAGGGTGGCCGCGGCCAGCCGGTCCTTCAACCCATCGCTGAACGCCGGAAGTTCGCGATGCCGCCGCCACGCTTCGGCCAGAGCGTAGGTATCCAGCATGACACGGTGATAGTTCACGGAATACTGGCTGAAACTGCCGTCGGGCTCGATCAGGACCCGGGCGCGTTCTTCCAGCCACCGCCGACCTGTGCGTGCCCAGGCCGCGGCACGCGGGTCAAGGCCGGACAGGAAGCTGCCGCCAATGAACAGGGCCGCCGCTTCGGACGTGCCGTGGTTGTTGCGCTGCCCGATCGCATAGGACATCGTCGGCGCAATCCGCTGCAAATGGGTCGCGACCAG
>SLKW01000037.1 GCA_007134405.1 Paracoccaceae bacterium | reverse complement strand
GGTGCGCGGAACCGCGCCCCGTGCCGGCGGTTTGCTTTCCGGTCCTCAACAGCTAAGAAGCGACCTCAGGACCCGACAGGCGAAACCCAGGCGAGGACACAACCGGCATGTGCGGCATCTGTGGAGAAATCCGTTTCGGAAACGGGGCGATGGCCTCGGCGGCGACCATCGAGCGGATGGCCGAATGCATGGCCCCGCGCGGCCCCGACGGGTCGGGCGTGGTAATGCGCGGGCGCGTCGCCTTCGGGCATCGCCGGCTCAAGATCATCGACCTGTCCGAGGCCGCGGCGCAGCCCTTCGTGGATACCCACCTGGGAATGACCATCGCCTTCAACGGCTGCATCTACAACTACCCGGAACTGCGCAAGGAACTGGAGGCCAAGGGCCATGTCTTCGCCTCGACCGGGGATACCGAGGTGATCCTGAAGGCCTGGCACGAATGGGGCCCCGAGGCGCCAAAGCGGTTCCTGGGGATGTTCGCCTTCGCGCTGCATGAGCGCGACTCGGACCGCGTGACCTTCGTGCGCGACCGGTTCGGCATCAAGCCCCTCTACTACGCCAAGGGCAAGGACTGGATCCGCTTCGCCTCGTCCCTGCCCGCCGTGGTCGCGGGTGGCGATGTCGACACCACGATCGACCGGGTGGCGCTGCATCACTACATGAGCTGGCACGCCGTCGTCCCGCCCCCGCGCACGATCCTGACCGGCGTGCACAAGCTGCCCCCCGCCACGATCCGCGTGATCGAGGCCGATGGCGCGCAGACCGACACGGTCTTCTGGGAGCCCAGCTTCGAGCGCAGCGCCGAGGATGCCGAGCGCCCGGCCGAGGAATGGGAAGAGATGGTGCTGGAAAGCCTGCGCACCGCCGTGCGGCGGCGCATGGTGGCCGACGTGCCGGTGGGCGTGCTGCTGTCGGGCGGCGTCGATAGCTCGATCATCGTGGGGCTTCTGGCCGAGGAAGGCCAGGAGGGGCTGGCCACCTATTCGATCGGCTTCGAGGAGGCGCATGGCGAGAAGGGCGACGAATTCGTCTATTCCGACCTGATCGCCAAGCATTACGGCACCAAGCACCACAAGATCTTCATTCCCTCCGAGGAGATGCGGGAGAACCTGCCCAACGCCATCGGGGCGATGTCCGAGCCGATGGTGAGCTACGACAACATCGGCTTCTACCTGCTGTCGCGCGAGGTGTCGAAGACGATCAAGGTGGTGCAGTCGGGCCAGGGCGCGGACGAGGTCTTTGGCGGCTATCACTGGTACCCGCCGATGGCCGACGCCAACGACCCCGCCGCCACCTATGCCGAGACCTTCTTCGACCGCGACCACGGGCGGATGGCGCAGCACCTGGCGCCGGAATGGATGGCCGAGCGCGACGTGTCGCGCGAGTTCATCGAGGAGCATTTCGCCCGCCCCGGCGCCGACGACCCTGTGGACAAGGCGTTGAGGCTGGATACCAACGTGATGCTTGTCGACGACCCGGTGAAGCGGGTGGACAACATGACCATGGCCTGGGGGCTGGAGGCGCGCGTGCCGTTCCTCGATCACGAGCTGGTGGAACTGGCCGGCCGCATCCCGGCGCGGCACAAGCTGGCGCATGGCGGCAAGGGCGTCCTGAAGGAGGCCGCGCGCCGAGTGATCCCGCACGAGGTGATCGACCGGCCGAAGGGCTATTTCCCGGTGCCGGCGCTGAAATACGTGGGCGGGCCCTACCTGGAGATGTGCCGCGACGCGCTGACCAGCCAGGCCGCGCGCGAGCGGGGCCTGTTCCGCAAGGATTATCTGGAGGCGCTGTTCGCCGAACCGCCGGCGCATGTGACCAAGCTGAGGGGCTCGGAACTGTGGCAGGTTGCGCTGCTGGAGCTGTGGTTGCAGAAACAGGGTATCTGACGACTGCGACCGGACCGGCGCGCCGAACACCGAGCGCGCCGAGCCGAACCCCGACCCGAACGCCGACCCGAACGGAGGGCCGATCATGGGCGAATCCGATAACCCGCGCAGGCGGCGCGCACAGGCGCACCGCCTGAAGCGGCTGCACAGTGCCGCGATCCAGCCCCCGCGCGGCGCCGAGAGCGATGCCATGGTCGATTGCGGCTGGGGGCGGCTGTTCTTCGGCCATACGTTTGAGAGCACCGAGAAACTGGCCGAGGTGCTGTGCGCCGAGGGGCCGGACCGGCGCGACATCGCCTTCTATGTGCGCGAGCCGCATGTCCTGCTGGCGATGGCCCCGCAGGAGCTGTTCCTGGACCCGTCGCACACGTTCCGGCTGGACCTGTCCACCTATCGCGCCGCGGCGCGCCGGCGGAAGGGGTTTCACATCCGCCGGCTGGGCACCCGCGCCGATGCCGAGGCGGTCAACGCGATCTACGCCCAGCGCCACATGGTGCAGGTGCCGCCCGAATTCTTCTGGTCGCGCCGCGACGGGCGCACGCTGACCGTTCTGGTGGCCGAGGACACCGAGACCGGCGAGATCCTCGGCTCGGTGATGGGCGTCGATCACGCCCGCGCCTTCAGCGACCCCGAGGGGGGCTCGTCGCTCTGGTGCCTGGCGGTGTCGGCGCAGGCGCCGCATGCGGGCTTGGGCGAGTCGCTGGTGCGCAAGCTGGCCGAGCATTTCAAGGCGCGCGGCGCGGCCTTCATGGACCTGTCGGTCCTGCACGACAACGAACAGGCGATCGCGCTTTACGAGAAGCTGGGTTTCCGGCGGGTGCAGGTCTTCGCGGTCAAGCGGCGCAACGTCATCAACGAGAAGCTCTATGCCGGGGCGATCGCCGACGAGGGCTTCAACCCCTATGCCCAGATCGTCGTGGACGAGGCGCGCCGGCGGGGCATCCATGTGGAGGTGATCGATGCCGAGGGCGGGTTCTTCCGGCTCACCCACGGCGGACGGTCGATCCGCTGCCGCGAGGCGCTGAGCGAACTCACGTCGGCGGTGGCGATGTCGATCTGCGACGACAAGCGCGCCACGCGCCGCATCGTCGAGGGCGCGGGCGTGCGCGTGCCCGACCAGATCACGACCGACGACCCGGCCGAGCGCGCGGCCTTCCTGAAGCGCTACGGCTCGGTCGTGGTGAAGCCGGCGCGCGGCGAACAGGGCCGCGGCGTCGCGGTCGGGCTGACCGAGGAGGCCGAGATCGAGGCGGCGGTCGCGGCGGCGCGCGCGCATTGCAACGACGTCATCGTCGAGGAATGCTTCCAGGGCGAGGACCTGCGGCTGGTGGTCATCGACTACCGCGTGGTGGCCTGCGCCATCCGCCGCCCGGCGCGCATCGTCGGCGACGGCCGCGCCACGGTGCGCGACCTGATCGAGATGCAGAGCCGCCGCCGGGAGGCCGCGACCCAGGGCGAAAGCTCGATCCCCTGCGACGCCGAGACCGAGCGCTGCCTGGCCGCCGCGGGCTACGGTTTTGACGACGTGCCCGACCAGGGGGTGGAGATCAACGTGCGCAAGACCGCCAACCTGCATACCGGCGGCACGATCCACGACGTCACCGACGAGACGCACCCCAAGCTCATCGACGCCGCGATCAAGGCGGCCCGCGCCATCGAGATCCCGGTCACCGGCATCGACCTGATGGTGAAATCCGCCCGCGAGCCCGACTATGTGTTCATCGAAGCGAACGAACGGCCGGGTCTTGCCAATCACGAACCGCAACCCACCGCCGAGCGATACATTGACCTCCTCTTCCCGCTGTCGATCCCGCAGGCGGTGCGCGAAGCTCAACGGAGACGCCGCGAATGAATGACGCAACCCCCGACACGATCGGCACGCGACTGGACATCGATGTCGATTACCTGCGCGAAAGCCTGGCGCAGCTGCTCGATATCCCCAGCCCGACGGGCTACACGGACACGGTGGTGCGCCACCTCTGCGGCGAGCTGGATGCGCTGGGCATCGAATACGACCTCACCCGGCGCGGCGCGATCCGCGCCCGGTTGCCAGGCCACGAGCACGCCGGCGCGCGGGCCATCGTCAGCCACCTGGACACGCTGGGCGCGCAGGTGCGCACCCTGAAGCCGAACGGTCGGGTGTCGCTGGCGCCGATCGGGACCTGGTCGGCGCGGTTCGCGGAAGGGGCGCGGGTGACGCTTTTCACCGACAAGGGCGCCTATCGCGGCACGATCCTGCCGCTCAAGGCCTCGGGCCACACCTACAATGAGGAGATCGACACCCAGCCGGTGGGCTGGGAGCACGTCGAGCTGCGGATCGACGCGCGCGCCTTCAACCTTTCGGACCTGCACAAGCTGGGCGTCGAAGTCGGCGACACGGTCGCCATCGACCCGCAGCCCGAGTTCCTGGATTCGGGCTTCATCGTCTCGCGGCATCTGGACAACAAGGCCGGCGTCGCGGTGATGATGGCCGCGCTCAAGGCGCTGTCGGAACGCGGCGGGCGGCTGCCGGTCGATACCTTCTTCCTGTTCACCATCGCCGAGGAAGTGGGTCACGGCGCGGCTTCCGTGCTGCTGCCGGACATCGCCTCGCTGGTCGCGGTCGATAACGGCACCACGGCGCCGGGCCAGAATTCGTCCGAATTCGGCGTCACGCTTGCGATGGCCGACGAGACCGGGCCGTTCGACTTTCACCTGACCCGCAAGCTCGCCGCGATCTGCCGCACGCACGACATCCGCATGCAGAAGGACGTCTTCCGCCACTATCGGTCGGACAGCGCCTCGGCGATCGAGGCAGGCGCCGACGTACGCACCGCGCTGGTGACCTTCGGCGTCGACGCAAGCCACGGCTACGAGCGCATCCACATGCACGCGCTGCGCTCGCTGGCCGAGCTTCTGACCGCCTACAGCCTGAGCGAGGTCGAGATCACGCGCGACCGGCTGACGGTGAGCGGGCTCAAGGGCTTCACCCGCCAGCCGAGCGCCCCGGCGAAGGTCGGCGAGGTGCGCGAACCCCCGGCGGAGTAGCCGATTCCGCGCGTCGTTGCGCCGCGATGCGGCAAGGTGCTTGAAACCGGCGCCGGGCTTCGGCATGAACGGGGCGGAAACGGCCGGGGCGACAGGTCGATGCCCGCATTGCGCGCGCGTCCGCCCGAAAATGGCCCGATTTGTGGAGTCACCCTGCGCGCGCTGCGGCAGGCATCATAAGGCGGAATTGCGTTCATGAAGATTGCGATGATTGGTACGGGCTATGTCGGGCTCGTCTCGGGGGTATGTTTTTCGGATTTCGGGCACGAGGTCGTCTGCGTCGACAAGGATCCCGCGAAGGTTGCCAAGCTCGAGCGCGGCGAGGTTCCGATCTACGAGCCGGGGCTCGAGGACGTGATGGAGCGCAACGTCTCCGCCGGGCGGCTCAGCTTCACCACCGACCTGGCGGCGGCTGTCGATGGCGCAGCGGCGGTCTTCATCGCCGTGGGCACACCGACGCGGCGCGGCGACGGCCATGCGGACCTGAGCTACGTGATGGCCGCGGCCGAAGAGATCGCCAAGGCGCTGACCGGCTATGCCGTCGTCGTCACCAAGTCGACCGTGCCCGTCGGCACCAACCGCAAGGTGGCGGAAGTGATCCGCGCCACCCGGCCGGACGCGCAGTTCGACGTCGCCTCGAACCCGGAATTCCTGCGCGAAGGCGCGGCGATCGACGATTTCATGCGCCCCGACCGCGTCGTCGTCGGCATCGAGAACGGAAACGCGCGCGAGGTGATGGGCGAGATCTACCGCCCGCTCTTTCTGCGCGATTTCCCGATCGTCTACACCTCGCTCGAATCCGCCGAGATGATCAAGTATGCGGCCAATGCCTTTCTGGCCACGAAGATCAGCTTCATCAACGAGATCGCCGCGCTCTGCGAGCGCACCGGCGCGGACGTCAAGGCGGTCGCCAAGGGCATGGGCCTGGACGGGCGGATCGGCAACAAGTTCCTGCACGCGGGGCCCGGTTATGGCGGATCGTGCTTTCCCAAGGACACGTCGGCACTGGCGCGGACCGGGCAGGAGTACGGTATGCCGCTGCGCATCGTCGAATCGGTGATTTCGGTCAATGACGCGATCAAGCGGCGGATGATCGACAAGCTGATGGAGCTGTGCGAGGGTTCGGTGATCGGCAAGACCATCGCGGTCCTCGGCGTCACCTTCAAGCCGAACACCGACGACATGCGCGACGCGCCCAGCCTGACCATCGTCCCGGCCCTGATCGGCGGCGGCGCAAAGGTGCGCATCGTGGACCCGCAGGGCCGGCGCGAGGGCGAGGCGATGCTGCCCGGCGCCAAGTGGCACGATGACCCCTACACGGCGGCCGAAGGCGCGGATGCGCTGGTCATCCTGACCGAGTGGAACGAGTTCCGGGCGCTCGACCTGCCGCGGCTGGCGAAGACGATGGCCACCCCGCGCATGGCCGACCTGCGCAACGTCTACGAGCGCGAGGACGTTCTGGCCGCGGGCTTCAAGATCTACGAAGCCGTGGGCAGATGAGGCGCGCCCTCGTCACCGGGACCGCCGGCTTCATCGGCTTTCACCTGGCCGAACTGCTTTTGCAGGAGGGTTGGGCGGTCCACGGCTATGACGGGCTGACGGACTATTACGACGTGGCGCTGAAACAGGAACGCCACGCGCTGCTGCGCCAGCATGCGCGGTTCACGGCGACCGAGGCGATGCTGGAAGACAACGCCACCTTTCAGCGCGCCGCATCCGATTTCGCACCGGACATCATTGTCCATCTCGCCGCGCAGGCGGGCGTGCGCTACAGCCTCGAGAACCCGAGGGCCTATGTGGACGCCAATGTCGTGGGCACGTTCAACGTGATGGAAGCCGCGCGCGAGCTGAAGGTGAGCCATCTGCTGATGGCCTCCACAAGCTCGGTCTACGGCGCGAATACCGAAATGCCGTTTCACGAGAGGCAGAAGTCCGACACGCCACTGACCATCTACGCCGCGACCAAGAAGGCGACCGAGGCAATGGGCCATGCCTATGCGCATCTGTACGCGCTGCCGGTGACGATGTTTCGCTTCTTCACCGTCTACGGGCCCTGGGGGCGGCCCGACATGGCCTATTTCAGCTTCGCCCGCGCGATCCTGGACGGACGGCCGATCGACGTTTTCAACCAAGGCGAGATGTGGCGCGACTTCACCTATGTCGACGACCTGGTGCGCGGCATCCGCGGGCTGATCGATGCCGTGCCCCCAGCCCCGGGCACCGAGGCCGCGCCCGTTCCCGGCGACAGCCTCAGCCCCGCCGCGCCCTTTCGCATCGTCAATATCGGCAATTCGGAAAGCGTGAAGCTGACCGATTTCATCGACGCGCTGGAAGCGGCGCTGGGGCAGAAGGCCGAACGCCGGATGCTGCCCATGCAGACGGGCGACGTGCCCGCCACCTGGGCGGATGCCGCGCTGCTGCGCGAACTGACGGGTTACGCGCCGCAAACCTCGGTCGGCGAGGGCGTGGGCCGGTTCGTCGCATGGTATCGGGATTATCGGGAGGCCCGCACATGAAGATCGAGCGAACACCGCTTGCGGGCGTCGTTGTCCTGACGCCGCGGCGGTTCGGCGACGATCGCGGCTTCTTCAGCGAAAGCTGGAACCGCCGCACGCTGGAGGCGGCCGGGCTGCATCTGCCGGAGTTCGTGCAGGACAACCACTCGCTCTCGCGCGAGGCGGGCACGTTGCGCGGGCTGCACTACCAGGCGCCGCCCCATGCGCAGGGCAAGCTGGTGCGCTGCGGGCGGGGCCGGCTTTTCGACGTGGCGGTCGATGCCCGCCGCGGATCGCCCACTTACGGGCGCTGGTTCGGGACAGAGCTTTCGTTCGAGAATGGCCGCCAACTCTGGGTGCCCGAAGGGTTTCTGCACGGCTTCCTGACCTTGGAGCCCGATACCGAGGTCGTCTACAAATGCACCGGCTACTACGCACCCGAGGCTGACGGCGCCGTGCGCTGGGACACGGCGGGCATTGACTGGGGGCTCGACCGCGCGCCAATCCTGTCGGGGAAGGATGCAGCCGCGCCCGCGTTCGCCGCGTTCGACTCACCCTTCGTTTTCGAGGGGGCCGCATGAAACTCCTGATTACCGGGGGCGCGGGCTTCATCGGCTCGGCGGTGGTGCGGCTGGCGGTGGCCCGCGGCCATGACGTCATCAACCTGGATGCGCTGACGTACGCCGCCTGTCTCGACAATGTAGCCAGCGTCGCCACCTCGCCGCGTTACGCGTTCGAACACGCCGACATCCGCGACCGCGCGGCATTGGACCGAATATTCGCCGCGCATGCCCCCGATGCCGTCATGCACCTCGCCGCGGAAAGCCATGTTGACCGCTCCATAGACGGGCCCGCCGACTTCATCGAGACCAACATCACCGGCACGTTCAATCTGCTCGAGGCCGCGCGCGCGCGTTGGCAGACGCAGGGCCGGCCGGAGAGGTTTCGCTTCCATCACATCTCGACCGACGAGGTCTTTGGCAGCCTCGGCGAGAACGGCCAGTTCACCGAGGAGACACCCTACGACCCGCGCTCGCCCTATTCCGCGTCGAAAGCTGCCTCGGACCATCTGGTGCGCGCCTGGCATCACACCTATGGCCTGCCGGTCGTACTTTCCAATTGCTCGAACAATTACGGGCCCTTCCACTTTCCTGAGAAGCTTATCCCCGTCGTGATCCTGAACGCGCTTCACGGGCAGCCAATTCCGGTCTACGGGCAGGGCGCGAACATGCGCGACTGGCTTTTTGTCGAGGATCACGCCGATGCGCTTCTGACCGTGCTCGAACGCGGTTCGCCGGGGCGCAGCTACGCAATCGGCGGCGAAAACGAGGCTACGAATATCGACCTCGTGCGCAAGATCTGCGCGCTGCTCGACGCCCGCCGCCCGGATGCGGCACCCCACGACCGCCTGATCACTTTCGTCGCCGACCGCCCCGGGCACGACCTGCGCTATGCCATCGACCCCGCCCGCATCCGCGCCGAACTCGGCTGGCGCCCCTCGGTCACGCTGGAGGAGGGGCTGGCGCACACCGTCGACTGGTATCTGGCCAACGAGGTCTGGTGGCGCCCGCTGATGAAACGCCAAGGCGTGGGCGAGCGGTTGGGGGTGAAGGCATGAGGCACGCCATCGCAGTTCGACGCGCCGGGCGC
>SLKW01000210.1 GCA_007134405.1 Paracoccaceae bacterium | reverse complement strand
GCTGCCGCTGAAGCCGGACATGGCGTCGCTTGCCGTGGGATCGAACAACTTTCCGACGCGCGTCTACGAGAACCCGCCCGACCTGGTCGACTGGCTGGCCGCCGAGATGATCCAGCACGAGGTGAAGCCCGAGATCGAGGCGTTCGATCTGAGCCATGTCTTCCAGGCGGTGAAGATGGCGGGTGCCGGGCGGCTCAAGGCGCCGCTTTATGTGCAGTTCGTCATGGGCGTGATGAACGCCATGCCGGTGGATCGTGAAGTCTTTGATTTCTATGTCCAAACGCTCAAGCGTCTGGCGCCGGACGCGCTTTGGTGCGGGGCGGGGATCGGGGCGGGGCAGATCCTTCTCAACGAATGGTGCATCGCGGCGGGGGGGCATGCGCGCACCGGGCTTGAGGACAATGTGCGGCTGGATCGGCACACGCTTGCGCCGTCGAATGCGGCGCTGGTGCGGCGTGCGGTCGAGTTGTGCGAGCGCTACGAACGGCCCGTGGCGACATGGCAGCAGGCGCGCGAAATGCTGGGGCTGCCGTTGCGGCACTGACGCGCGGGCGGCGCGCCGCGTATCGCCGCAGACCTTCCCGAAACTGCCTGACGCGCCCGCCGTTCGGTGGGGGTTCCGCAGGGTTTATGAAATCTTGATGCGGCGTTCGGCGGGGCTGGGCCGGTTTCGGGGCGGATGGGGCGTGGAGCCTTGCTGTGTTGGGAAAACGGCCGTCACAGGGCGTAGGACTCGCGTAGGACTCGCGTAGGACTCGTGTAGGACTCGCGGGCGCGCAGGTTTGGGCAGGTTGCCGGTGGGATCCGCCGGGAACAGCCACCGGGGCGCGGGCGATCTTGCCGTCGTGGTTGGGGCGAGCCAGTCGCGGTGGGGGCGGGGCGCGGCATGGAGCGGGCGGCGGCGCGCGGGATGCCGGTCGGGTTTCCGGTTCCAGGCGACGGGTAATCGGCGCAACCGAAAACGCGCCCCCAGGGTCGGGGGCGCGTTTCACAAACGATTTGGTTGAACCGGGTCCGGTGCCCGTTGTCAGGTTGACCGGGTCAGGCTTCCTTGGGCTTGCGCTTGGCCGCGTCCTTGACCGGTGCCCAGAGGCGCTTGTTGGTCAGGTAGAGGAGCGAGGCGAGAAGCGTCAGGAAGATCACCCCGACGAGACCCGAGCGCTTGCGCTCGCCCAGATGCGGCTCGGCGGTCCACATCAGGAAGGCGGCGACGTCGCGGGCCTGCTGTTCCATCGTTGCCGGCGTGCCGTCGGCATATTCGACGCCGTCCTCCCACAGGACCGGGGCCATCGAGACCCAGCCGTCGTAGGCGCGGTTGTAGTAGAACATCGCGCCCGCCTGCATCTCTTCGCGGCCATCGTAGCCGAGCAGGAAGGAGGCGATGTATTCCGGGCCGCCCATGCCGCGGATGAGCTGGTTGATGCCCAGCCCGTAAGGCCCTTCGAAGCCGATGCGCGCCTTGGCCATGAGGCTCAGGTCGGGCGCGGTTTCCATCGCCGACTCGGGGAAGTGGTCGGGGCCGTCCGCCGGGCGCCACTCTTGCATCTCGGGGTCGAAAACCTCGAATGTGGCGGCATAGGCGCGCATCGCCTCGGGCGAAAGCGCCGGGCCGGACTCCTGCGTGAGCGTCCGGAAGGCGACGTATTGCAGGCCGTGGCAGGCGGCGCAGACCTCGGTATAGACCTGAAGGCCGCGCTGTAGCTGC
Organism: Paracoccaceae bacterium; assembly: GCA_007134405.1. GTDB lineage: Bacteria > Pseudomonadota > Alphaproteobacteria > Rhodobacterales > Rhodobacteraceae > Pararhodobacter. Next base: position 7,363 of record SLKW01000210.1, on the reverse strand, counting down.
GCCCGGTCGTAGCTGCCGAAGGGCCCTTCGAACGAGAAGGAGAAGTCGATGATCTCGCCCACGCCGCCGGCGGCGACCGCCGGGCCGGCCCCCAGCGACAGTGCCGCAGCCGCGGAGAGGGCAAGCTTTCTGATGCTCATGATGCTCATGTCCTTTCTCATTCGGCCGGGATCGGTTCGGGGTCGAGGCGCTTGCCGTTGCCCTTGCCGTCTTTCGAGACGGTGTTATTGAAGTCCTCCTCGATGGTGGAGGGGGGCACCGTCGGCTTCTCCAGCACGCCGAGGAGCGGCAGGATCACCAGGAAGTAGGCGAACCAGTAGGTCGTGCCGATCAGCGCGATCGTGGTGTAGATCCCCTCGGCCGGCATGGCGCCCACCCAGGTCAGGACCAGGAAGTTGATGATGAAGACCCAGAACCACATCTTGAAGGCCGGCCGGTAGCGGCCCGAGCGCACCGACGAGGTGTCGAGCCAGGGCAGCAGCGCCATCACGAAAATCGCGCCGAACATGGCCAGCACCCCGAAGAAGGTGGCGTCGACGATGCCGAAGGTGAGCCAGTTGACGACGACCACGATCATCACGTCCGAGGTGAAGGCCCGCAGGATCGCGTAGAAGGGCAGGAAGTACCATTCCGGCACGATATGCGACGGCGTCACCAGCGGATCGGCCTCGATATAGTTGTCGGCGTGGCCAAGGTAGTTCGGCATGAAGGCGACGACCGCCCAGAACACGAGCAGGATCAGCGCCAGCGCGAACAGGTCCTTGATCACGAAGTAGGGCCAGAAGGGCAGGGTGTCCTTCTCGGCGTCTTCCTTGGAGGTGCGGCGCACCTCGACCCCGGTGGGGTTGTTGTTGCCGGTCGTGTGGAAGGCCCAGATATGCACGATGACCAGGCCGAGGATCACGAAGGGCAGCAGGTAATGCAGCGAGAAGAAGCGGTTCAGCGTCGCGTTGCCGACGGCCGGGCCGCCCAGGAGCCAGGTCTGCAGCCCCTCGCCGATGCCCGGGATCGCGCCGAAAAGGCCGGTGATCACGGTTGCGCCCCAGAACGACATCTGGCCCCAGGGCAGGACGTAGCCCATGAAGGCGGTGGCCATCATCAGCAGGTAGATCAGCATGCCGATGATCCACGTCACCTCGCGCGGGGTCTTGTAGCTGCCGTAATACATGCCGCGGAAGATGTGCAGGTAGACGGCGAAGAAGAACAGCATCGAGCCGTTCTGGTGGATGTAGCGCAGCATGTCGCCGTGGTTGACATTGCGCATGATGTGCTCGACCGAGGCGAAGGCCATGTCGATATGCGGCGTGTAGTGCATCGCCAGCACGATGCCCGTCACGATTTGCAGCACCAGACAGAAGACGAGAACGACGCCCCAGATCCACATCCAGTTGAGGTTCTTGGGCGTCGGGATCATCAAGGTGTCGTAGAGCAGCGAGACGATCGGAAGGCGGCGGTGCAGCCACTTCTCGCCCGAGCTCTTCGGCTCGTAGTGATCGTGCGGAATTCCGGACATGGGCTACTCCCTGTTCAGCCGAGCTGGATGGTGGTGTCGTCCACGAGTTGGACCACCGGGATATGCAGGTTCTCGGGCGCGGGGCCGCGGCGGATGCGCCCCGACGTGTCGTAGTGCGAGCCGTGGCAGGGGCAGAACCAGCCGTTGAAATCGCCGGCATTGTTGCCCAGCGGCACGCAGCCGAGATGGGTGCAGACGCCGGTCATCACCAGCCATTCGCCCGCTTCGTCGAGCGAGCGGTTTTCGTCGCTGGCGTCGGTTCCGGGGCGGTTGGGGTTGCGCGACTGCTGGTCGATGCCCAGATCACTGAGAGCGACGGCGCGCGCCTCATCGATCTCTTCGGGGGTGCGGCGGCGGATGAAGACCGGCTTGCCGAGGAAGTTGACCGTGAGCTGGCTGCCGACCTCGACCCCGCCGATGTCGACGAAGATCGACGCCAGCGCCTGCACGTCGGCGGTGGGGTTCATCTGGTTGACCAGCGGCCAGACGGCGGCGCCGACGGTGACCACCCCGGCCCCTGCGGTCGCGTAGTAGAGAAAATCCCGGCGAGTGCCTGCGTTGTCATCTGCGTGGGACAAGGGTCTACTCCATTCCAGTTTGGATTCCGGCACATTGACCGAAAGGGCCGCAGTAACCCGCAGCTGCCTTTGGGCCGTAATTAGCGGCGAAATTACGGGTCGTCCAGCCGCAATCGCGGGCAAATGGCCGCACCCAGCATGCATCTTTTGCGCCGCGCGCCGCAAGTCCCGGCCTGCGGTTCGGGGTCAATTCGGGGGCCGGGCGGGAGCGGCGCGCGCCGCGGCGGCGCGGGGTTCGGAACGGGTCATTCGAAATGGGTCATCCGGTGTCGTTCATTCGGGCCGGGTCGCCCGCATCGCGGGGCGCTCGGCGAATTCGGCGTACCAGGCGGCGAGCGTTTCGCGCCCATCACGCCAGCGGCGGGCGTCGTGGCGGAAATCCAGATAGCCGAGCGCGCAGCCGACGGCGATTTGGCCGATGTCCAGCGATCCCGCCAGATGCCCCATCCAGCGCGATTCGATGGCGTCGAGGCTGCGCGCGATCTTGGCCCACTGCCCCTCGACCCAGGCGGGAAACTGGCGGTCGTCGGGGCGCAGCACCGTCTCGTAGCGCATGAGGATCGCGGCATCCATGATGCCCTCGCCGGTGGCTTCGAGCGTCAGCACCTCCCACAGGCGGGGCGCGGCGGGGTAGAGGCGCGGCCCTTCGGTGGCGCGCTCGGCCAGGTAGCGGCAGATCACCCGGCTGTCGTAGAGCGTGGCGCCATCTTCGCGCTCGAGCGCGGGGATCTTGCCCAGCGGGTTGTGGCCGACCGGCATCGAGGCCGGGTCGATCGGCGTGCCGGTGGCGGGGGTGAGCCGGACGGCGCCCAGCTGCCCGGTCTCGTGCAGGACCACCATGACCTTGCGCACATAGGGCGAGGCGGGGCTGTGATAGAGCGTGTCCATCGTTCAGACCCTCCGCGCCCGGAAGCGCGCCAGGAAGGCCGCGTCGATCTCGACCGCGCCGCCGTCGGGCAGACGCACGACGCGCCGGAAGCGGCCGGTCATGTTGGCCTGCTCGCGGTCGGTCGGGCGGCGGGCGGCCAGGCCCTCGTCCAGATCGTCGAGCGCATCCTCGGCGCGCTGGTCGATGCGGGCGGGCTGGATCCGGACGCTGCGGGCGACCCACCAGGTGGCAAGCGCGACGCCGCCGAATTTCAGCGCCACTCCGGCAATGGGAACGAGGGGCAGGGGCATGGGTGACTCCGTTCGGGCAGGGCAGGTCGAGGATACCCGAGCCGGGGCCGCAATCAAGGCGCGATCTGCGGCCCTTCAATTCGCTTGACCCCGAGGCGCGGCCCGTGCTTTGAGCCGCGCGATGTCCAGACGGAAGAAGTCCCGCAAGTCGCCGCGCGCCGGTCTGCTGGACCGGATCGCGCGTTCGATCCGGACCGGTCTGCGCTGGATGGTCCTTGGCCTTGCCGCCCTCGCGCTTCTGCTCGTCGCCTGGATCGGGGTCTACCGCTTCGTCAACCCGCCGGGCGGGATCTACATGTGGCAGGAATGGCGCCGCGTGGGCGCCATCCAGCACGACTGGGTGCCGATGCGGCTGATCGCCCCGGCGATGGCGCGCTCGGCCGTCGCGGCGGAGGATGCGAATTTCTGTCGCCACTGGGGGTTCGACGTCATCGCCATCCGCTCGGCCATCGAGGCCGGCGGCACGCGCGGCGCCTCCACGATCAGCCAGCAGGTGGTCAAGAACGTGTTCCTCTGGCACGGGCGCAGCTGGCCGCGCAAGGTGCTCGAGGCGGGCATGACGCCGGTCATGGAGCTGTTGTGGTCGAAGCACCGGATCCTCGAGGTCTACCTGAACGTGGCCGAGTTCGACACCGGCGTCTTCGGGGTCGAGGCCGCGGCGCAGCACTACTTCAACCGCGCCGCCTCCGATCTCACGGCCCGGCAGGCGGCGCTTCTGGCCGCGATCCTGCCTGCCCCGCAGGCGCGCAGCGCCTCCCGGCCCAGCGATTTCGTCAATCGCCGCGCCCGCGCCATCGAGGACGGCGCCGCGACCATCGCCCGCGACGGCCGCGCCGCCTGTTTCGAAAGCGCGCGCTGAGCCGGGCGGCCCGTCCGCGCCCGCCCCGTGTTCGGCAGTTGAACTTCGCACGCTGAGCGTGCAGAACGAACCCGCCCTCCTTGTCGGTGACCTTGTCCATGCTGCGCCTTTTTCACGTGCCCCTCTCACCCTTCTGCCGCAAGGTCCGTTTGACGCTCGCCGAGAAGCGGCTGGAGGTCGAACTGGTCGAGGAACGCTATTGGGAACCCAGCGCCGATTTCCTGCGTCGGAACCCCGCCGGGCGCGTCCCGATCCTGCGCTATGACGGCCGCACGCTGACCGAAAGCCAGGCGATCTGCGAATTCATCGACGAGTCGCATCCCGAACCGCCGCTCATGCCCGCCGAGCCGCTGCCGCGCTGCGAGGTGCGCCGCCTCTGCGGCTGGTTCGACGACAGTTTCCACCGCGAGGTGACGGCGAACCTGCTTTATGAGCGCGTCAACAAGAAGCTGATGGGTCGCGGTTATCCGGATTCGCAGAAGATCAAGGCCGGCGCGTCGCGCATCAAGTACCATCTCGACTACATGGCCTGGCTGCTGGAGCATCGGCGCTGGCTGGCCGGCGATGCCATGTCGCTCGCCGATTTCGCCGCCGCGGCGCATCTTTCCAGCCTCGACTACATCGCCGATGTCGACTGGGACCGTCAGCCGGTGGTGCGCGAATGGTACGCCAAGATCAAGTCGCGCCCGGCCTTCCGCACCCTGCTTGCAGACCAGGTGCCGGGCTTCCAGCCAGCGCGGCATTATGCCGATCTGGATTTCTGAGCATCCGAGGGTTTAGTGCGGAGGCAGGGCGGCTCGTGCCGCCGCTGGGGCAATGCTTGAGAACGGGAAGAAGGCCATGGACGGCGCGGCGCTGAAATCGGCGCTCGAGGCGCAGGCGAAGACCGAGGGCTTCGCCGCGATGGGCGTGACCCGGCCCGATGCGGTGCCGGCGGCCGGCGCGCGGCTGCGGCGCTTTGTGGCCGACGGGCGGCATGGTCAGATGGACTGGATGGAGGACCGGATCGACTGGCGCGCCGATCCCGCCGCGCTCTGGCCCAAGGCGCACTCGGTCGTGATGCTGGCCGAGCCCTACACGCCCGGTTTCGACCCGCTCGAGCTGCTGGAGAGGAAAGAGGCGGGCGCGATCTCGGTCTACGCGATGGGGCGCGACTATCATGACGTGGTGAAAAAGCGGCTCAAGCGGCTGGGCCGCTGGCTGATCGCAACCGCCGGGGGCGAGATCAAGGTCTTCGTCGATACCGCGCCGGTGATGGAAAAGCCGCTGGCGGCGGCGGCCGGGCTGGGCTGGCAGGGCAAGCACACGAACCTGCTGTCGCGCGATCTGGGCAACTGGTTCTTTCTGGGCGCGATCTTCACCACGCTGGAGATCCCCGCCGATCCGCCGGCCGGGGAGCATTGCGGCTCCTGCACCGCCTGTCTCGACATCTGCCCGACCGATGCCTTCCCCGCGCCCTTCCAGCTTGATGCGCGGCGGTGCATCTCGTACCTGACCATCGAGCACAAGGGACCGGTCGACCCCGCGCTGCGCCCCCTGTTGGGCAACCGCATCTACGGCTGCGACGATTGCCTGGCGATCTGCCCGTGGAACAAGTTCGCCCGGACCGCCGCCGATGCGCGCCTTGCGGCCCGGCCCGACCTGGTTGCCCCGGACCTGGCCGCGCTTGCCACGCTGGACGACGCAGCCTTTCGCGCGCGCTTTTCCGGCTCGCCCATCAAGCGGATCGGGCGCGACCGTTTCGTGCGCAACGTGCTCTACGCAATCGGGAATTCGGGCAGCGCGCGGCTGGCCCGGGTGGCGCGCGGGCTCGTCGATGACCCCGACCCGGCCGTGGCCGATGCCGCACGCTGGGCGCTGGAGCGGCTTGCCGATGCCCGGTGATCGACAGGCGCGCGATTCAAGGGGCGCGCACGATTATTCACGAATATTTCATATGAGTTAATGAACCGATCGGCCCGACCTCCCGTATCCTTACCAAACAACGGGAGATCGAGATGGCACTTGACGGTACCGAACTGCGTCGCTTCTCGCGGTCCGCGATGCGCGCCGAGCTTCTGGATGCGGATACGGAACTGCAGCTGGCCTATGCCTGGCGCGATCATCGGGACGAGGCGGCGCTTCACCGGCTGATCACCGCCTACATGCGGCTGGCCATTTCGATGGCGTCGAAGTTCCGCCACTACGGCGCGCCGATGAACGATCTGATCCAGGAGGCGGGCCTGGGGCTGATGAAAGCCGCCGACAAGTTCGACCCCGACCGGGGCGTGCGGTTTTCGACCTATGCGGTCTGGTGGATCAAGGCGTCGATCCAGGACTATGTGATGCGCAACTGGTCGATGGTGCGCACGGGCTCGACCTCCAGCCAGAAGGCGCTGTTCTTCAACATGCGCCGCGTCCAGGCGCAACTGATGCGCGAGGCGCAGGGCCTGGGCGAGGAGCTTGACGGCCACCAGCTGCGCCAGCGCATCGCGCAATCGATCGGCGTGCCGCTTTCGGATGTCGAGATGATGCAGGGGCGGCTTTCGGGCTCGGATCTGTCGCTCAATGCTGTCCAGTCCACCGACGAGGATGGCCGCGAGTGGATCGAAACCATCGAGGACGACGCCGAACAGGCCGCCGACCGGGTCGAGGCGCGACGTGACCGCGAAAGGTTGCGCCAGTGGCTGGCCAAGGCGATGATGGCGCTGAGCGAGCGCGAGCGCTACGTCGTCACCGAGCGCAAGCTGCGCGAGGAGCCGCGAACTCTGGAATCGCTTGGCGACGAGCTGGGCCTGTCGAAAGAGCGGATTCGCCAGATCGAAGCCGCGGCCTTTGCCAAGATGCGCAAGAACCTCGAGGGCCTGTCGCACGAGGTCCACGCGCTGCTCGCCTGAGAACGAACACGCCAGAAACGCCGCTCCGAGGGATCGCCGCGGTACGCGCGGCGCCCGGCATCGCCCCTCGTCAGGCCCGATTGCGCGGGTTAAAAAAGCGTTACGCTTTACACGATTTACAATGAAATTCAACGCCCCGGAGGTCAGTGCGCAACTTGAGCACGCCTGCCCCCGGGTCGATTTTGTCCCTCCGTCGCGACCGGTTCAGACGTTCAGCAGCAGGTGCTCGCGCTCCCAGGCGGAGATCACCTGCTGGTAGGCCTCGTGCTCGGCGGCCTTCACCTCGAGGAACACCGAGATGAACGTGTCGCCCAGCGCCTCGCGCAGCGCCGAGGAGCGGCGGAGGTTGTAGAGCGAG
>SLKW01000018.1 GCA_007134405.1 Paracoccaceae bacterium | reverse complement strand
TAGGGGCCGTGGACATAGGCGCGCGCGCCGACCGGGGTCTTGACCAGTTCCGCGGTGTCGTCGCCCAACGGCTTGATCGAGAAGGACAGGTTGGGCCCGTGTTCCGGCGCGGTCGAGATGGTGAAGGGATGCTCCTTCAGCGCGAAGGGCGAGCGGCCGATGCTGAGCCAGGCGAACTGGCCGGGTTTCCAGAAGCGCAGCGCCTGGCCCTCGGGCTCCAGTTCCAGCGTGTGGACGCCGCCGCGATGCGGGGTATTGCGCACGACGCGCCACGGGTTGCGCAACTGGTGCAGGGGCACGCCCAGCCGCGACCAGACGAGGAGCCCGACCCAGCCCACCGTCACGCCGACCCAGAGCGCGCGCTTGTCCCAGGTCGCGGTGTAGCTGCCGACGCCCAGAACATGCGCGACCGCCGCGGCGAAGCCGACGATGGCAAGCACCAGGTGCAGATAGCGCCACCACTCGTATTGCAGCCTGAGGAGCTTGCGGAATTCCGACGAGACGATCAGCGCAACGAAGCAGAAGAGCGCGACCCGGCCCGAGGTCAATTCCCAGCGTGCCTCGAGCGGGTTGAGCTCGCCCAGGGCGGGTTGGTACCAGATGTAGAGGATGGCGAAATGCGCGAGCATGAGCGCCACCGCACCCCAGCTCAGGTAGCGGTGGAAGTAATAGACGATGTCGGCCCCGAACGGGTGCGTGAGCCAACGCATCCGTCCGGTCAGCGCGAACTGCATCGCCGCCAGCGCCAGGGCGCCGAAGCCCAGCCCCATCGAGAAATCCCATAACCCGGGGCGACGGGGGGGGCGTTCGCCGTAGACGAGAACGGCGAAGGGCAGGACCACGGCCAGGACGGCAAGCGCGATCAGCACTGCCGCCCAGACGCGCACCGTGACGGGCCGATCGATGACAGCGCTTCGCTTGGGTTGCTTTGTCAGGCGTTTCGCTTGATCCTGCATGGAGTAGGAACACCTTGGGCCGTCCGCTGGTTCCCGCAGGCTATGTCGCGCGGAGCGCAGTTGTCGAGGAACCGACCCTCGCGGAAGGCGTTCGTCCCGAGAGCGGGGCGGAGATTGTGAAGGAGGCGGGAGCATGCCGGACTGGACAACCCCATATTGCGGTCCCGTCCCGGTGCCCGAAACGCTTCTGCGCAGCTGGAACCTGGACCCCATCCTGATGGGGGCGCTCGCGGCAATCGGACTCGCAGGAATAATTACGCTGCATCAACAGCAGGCGCGTGCGCCACGGAAAGGGGCGTTTGCCGTGGCCATGGCGACCGCGATCTTCGCGTTCATCGCGCCGCTTTGCGCGCTGACCGTGGCGCTTTTCGCCGCGCGGTCACTGCATCACCTGGTGTTGCTCGGCCTGCTCGCCCCGGCCCTGGCCGTGGCGTTTCCCCTGCGCCGCGTACCGATCGGGCTGTCGTTTCTGGCGCTGTCAGCCGCGCTGTGGGCATGGCATCTGCCGGCGCTCTATGCGGCGGCCTGGGACAGCATTGCCATCTACTGGGCGATGCAGGCCGCGCTTCTTCTGCCGGCCTGGGCGTTCTGGAGCGTCGCGCTGTCGCGTCAGGACGATGCGATGACCACGATGGGTGCGGCGCTGATGATCGCGGGGCTTGCCGGGCAGATGGGGCTTATCGGCGCGGTTCTGACCTTTGCGCCCCGCCCGCTTTATCCCGAACATCTGATCGGGTCCGAAGCGTTCGGCTTGGCGCTCATGGCCGATCAGCAGCTGGCGGGGCTGGTGATGTGGGTGCCGGGGATGATCCCGCTGGCCATTCTCGGTGCGCTTCTGGCGCGCCGCGGGTGGCGCCAGGGTCTTGCCGCATGATCGCGATACTGAAGGCCGGGCATATCGTTGCGCTGTCGGTCTGGTGCGCGGGGCTGATCATGCTGCCGGTCATCCTTCATTATTATGGGCGCGGGGCCAAGGTGCGAACGCAGGCAGGGTTTGCGACCATTCGCAACCTCAGCCATTTCAGCTACACCCGGCTGGTCACACCCGCCGCGGTCATCGCGGTCTCGGCGGGCACCGTGCTGATCTTCCTGCTCGAACTCGTCGATTTCTGGATGCTGGCCAAGCTGGTTGCCGTCGCCGGGATGGTGCTGGTCCATGCCTGGCTGGGCCACCTTATCGCGCAGACCGGCGAGGGACTGGGCGCCTACGAGATGCCACCGCCGCTCATCGCCCTCGTCCTCGGTGTGCCGTTGATGGTCGCGGTCTTGTGGCTTGTCCTCGCCAAGCCCGACCTCGCGCCGCTGGTCGAGCGGATCCCCGCTTTCCTGCGCGAGCCTCAGGACCGCGAACTGCGGCCCGACTTGGTACCGATCTGATAATCGAAAACGAGTTTGCCTCCATGCCATCCGGTCAGCGCCGTCATTCCTGCCGCCACCAGCGACAAAGCCAGCCCCGCGGGCAGGATCGCGCCGGCCGGATCGCCGATGCGCAGCACCCAGTTCGCGCCCAGGATCGAAAGCAGCATCACCGCGAGGATGAAATGCGTCCAGCTTGCCGCGCGGTTCCGAATGCCGGCGACGATCAGCAATTCCACCGTGCCGGTGATCCCGGCGAGGACGCCCATCAGAAAGGCGCCAAAAGCGGCCCAGCCCGCCGCGCGTGCCCAGAAAACGTCGCCCGTCCACCAGTAGAGGAGGTCCGCACCCAGCACGCTCATCGTCAATGCGATGGGAAAGGCCACGAGCATTGCGTGCAAGGGGTGGCCGTTGATGGCGATTTTCGATTCGATATCCTGCAGGGCGCGGTTTTCTTCGATCGGATCGACAAGAGGGTCCGGCGGCGGGGGCATGCGAAAACTCCTTTCGGGCGAGCCTATCAGAGGTTGAAGCGTTTCGCACCACTCGCGGTTCCGCTGCTGCTTGCCGGATGCGACGGGCCGGCGTCCACGCTGGCGCCCGCCGGCCCCGTCGCGGCCGAGATCGCCTGGCTCTGGTGGGCCATGCTTGCGGGAGCTGCGGCGATCTCGCTTCTGGTGGGCGTCATGATCGCGATGTCCTTCGGCCCGCCGCGCGAGACGTCGACGCGGCGGTGGACCCATGGCTGGGGCCTGGGGTTTTCGCTTGTCGTACTGACGACCCTCCTGGGCGCCGGGCTCTGGGTGGGCGAGCGGATCCTGCCGCGCGACGACGGCGCGGTTGAGGTGCGCGCGCATGCCTTCATGTGGGGCTGGCACTTCACGCAGCCAGGCGAGGGCGACAACATGGTCGAGACCGACGGCACGCTCTACGTCCCCGTGGGCCAGCCGATCGATGTCATCGTGACGGCCGAGGACGTGATCCATTCCTTCTGGGTGCCGCAGCTCGCTGGAAAGATGGACGCGATACCGGGGCGCGAAAACGTCATGCGGTTCCAGGTCGACAGTCCGGGGACTTATCGCGGTCTATGCGCCGAGTTCTGCGGCCTTGGGCATGCCGGAATGCTGTTCGACCTTGTCGCCTACGAGCCGGGTGACCTGCCCGAGGCGTTGCTACCCAATGAGCCCGCCGAGGAGGGTGCCAATGACTGACATCCGGGCAACCGCCGCCGATGCCGAGACACCGGAAGCCGTGCTCGACATTCCCGCGAATCCCCCACGCCGTGCCCTGGGGCTTCATCGCGAAATCGATCGCGTCTGGAGGAACGCCCCGGGTTGGTGGGGACACGTCACGGCGGTGAACCATACATCGCTGGGGCTGCGCTTCATGGCGACGGCGCTTGTCTTCTTCGCCATCGGCGGGATCCTGGCAATGCTCATCCGCGCGCAGCTTGCGACGCATGAGGGCGCATTTCTCGACACGGAACTCTACAACCAGATCTTCACGATGCATGGCAGCATCATGATGTTCCTTTTCGCCATTCCGATGCTGGAGGGCATGGGCATCTACATGCTGCCGAAAATGCTGGGCACCCGCGACATGGCCTTTCCGAGGCTCACGGCGCTGGGGTACTGGTGCTTCCTTTTCGGCGGGCTGATCATGCTGACCGCGCTCTTCTTCGGGGTGGCGCCGCGCGACGGCTGGTTCATGTATACCCCGCTCTCGAGCGCCGAGTACTCGCCCGGAATCAACGCCGATGTCTGGCTTCTGGGCGTGACCTTCGTGGAGATTTCGGCGATTGCCGCGGCGGTCGAGATCACGGTCACGATCTTGCGCCAGCGCGCGCCGGGCATGAAGCTGACCGAAATGCCGCTTTTCGCCTGGTACATGCTGGGCACGGTGGCGATGATGCTGGTGGGGTTTCCGCCGCTGATCCTGGCCTCGGTTCTGCTGGAGATCGAGCGCGCCTTCGGTTGGCCGTTCTTCGATGTCGCCCGGGGCGGAGACCCGCTTTTATGGCAGCACCTCTTCTGGCTCTTTGGCCATCCCGAGGTCTACATCATCTTCCTGCCTGCCGCGGGCGCCATTTCCACGATCATACCGGTAATGTGCCGCACGACGATCATGGGATATGGCGCCATCGTCGCGGCGGTCGTGGCGCTCGTTTTCCTGAGCTTCGGGCTCTGGGTGCATCACATGTTCACGGTGGGCATCCCGCATATGGCACTTGCCTTCTTCTCGGCGGCTTCGGTTCTGGTGGCGGTGCCGACAGCGGTGCAGGTCTTCGCCTGGATCGGCACGATGTGGAAAGGCCGGCCGCAACTGAAGCTGCCGATGTTGTACATCCTGGGGTTCTTCCTGACCTTCGTCATGGGCGGGCTGACCGGCGTGATGCTGGCGATCGTGCCGTTCAACTGGCAGGCGCATGACACGGCCTTCGTGACGGCCCATCTGCATTACGTGCTGATCGGCGGTTTCGTCTTCCCGATCCTGGCTGCGGCGGCCTACTGGATGCCGCAGATCACGGGCCGGGTACGCGTGCGGGGACTGGGCGAGGCTGCGTTCTGGACCATCCTCGTCGGATTTCACGGCACCTTCTTCATCATGCACCTGACCGGACTTCTGGGCATGCGTCGGCGCATCGATGTCTATCCCGAAAACCCCGAATGGGTCTGGCTGAACTTGACCTCGTCGATCTTCGGTTTCGTGATGGCCATCGGTTTCGGTCTGTTCCTGCTGGATCTGGTCCTGCAGGCGCGGCTGGGTCAGCGCAGCCCTCGCAATCCGTGGCGCGCGCCGGGGCTCGACTGGTCGCTTCGCTTGCCGGCGCCGAGTTACAATTTCGCCTCGCTGCCCGGTCCTAGGCACCTGGCGGGTGGAGACCAGGTGGCGCTGTCACTGTCGCGCGGGCAGGGGCTATTGCCGGGTGCGCCACGTGGGACGCGCGAATTGCTCGTGACCGGGATTGGTGACGCCCGGCCCGACCACGTCGCAATCCTGCCCGGAAACTCGCATCTGCCGCTGCGCCTGTCGGCGTCGATCGGGCTGTTCGTGCTTTTCATGCTCGCCGGGCTCTACTGGCTCACCCTTCCCGCGCTTGCGCTCGTCGCGGTGCTGATCTGGGTCTGGGGGCGGGGCATGGCCTGGGGTGCAGACCTGCCGCCGATCGAGGTGGCGCCGGGCATGACCCTTCCCGTCCATGTCCACCGGCGAAAGACGCTCGCCTATACCGGCGCGATCTGCCTGCTGGTCGCAAACGGAACCTTCTTTGCCACGCTGCTCTTCGGGGTTGCCTTCCTCCATGTCGTCGCCCCCGGCTGGCCAGCTCCCCCAATGGGCAATGAGGACCTCGGTTCTGCTTCGTTGGTCGCCGGTGCGGTCGTGGCGCTCGGTCTCGGCACGGTCATCGCGCGGCTGGCCGAGCGCGCGCGACTTGCCGGGCACGCCGTATCGGGCCCTGCGGTGGCTGGCCTCATGGTCAACTTCTTGGCCTTGGGCCTGATCGCCTATTTGGCGGCAACCGCGATGGACGACCCGACGCGGCATGCCCGCGACGCGTTGCGCGGCGTCCTGGCCGGCTATATTGCGCTGCATGCTTTGGTCGTATCGGGGTTCGCCGCCTTCGCTGTCGATCAATGGCGGCGGGGCGAACTGACGCCGCGCCGAGCCGGCTGTCTGCCCGTCTGGCGACTGTGGCAGGATTACAGCGCCGCGGTTGCGCTGATCACGGCAGCCGTCGTGATCCTGCAGGGAGCGGGCGGATGACCTGGGCCGACTGGAGCACGCGCTTCCTCGCCCTCAGCCTTGCCGGGCCGATGATTTGGGCGATTACCTTCAGTGCCGTCTACGGGCTACACGGGATCGGATGCGCGCTGGCTTGGCCCGAGGTCGATCTGGCCTTCCTGTCGCTGCATCGCCTGGCAATGCTTGCCGCCTGGGGCGTGGGGCTTCTAGCATGTGGTCTTCTGCTTGCATGGCTTCCCGCCGGGGCAAGGATGCGCGTCTGGTTGCCACGTGCCGGCGGCTGGGTTGGCCTTGGCGCGACTTTTTTCACGCTTTTCCCGGTGATTGTGACAACATCCTGCTGAACACCATCGTCGAGACCCCTCACGGAACACGCGGGTGCGGACCCTCCGTGGCGCATGAACGGCGGCGACCCAAGTGATTGCATCCGTCCCGGTGCCGGGGCATCAAAGCGACGGCACGCCGCCGTTCCAACGCACAGGAGACCGCGCATGGCGCTTCGCATCGCTTTTCAGATGGACCCGATCGAGCAGGTGAACATCGACGCCGACAGCACCTTTCGGCTGGCCGAGGAGGCGCAGGCGCGCGGACACGAGGTCTGGTACTTCACGCCCGACCGGTTGACCTGGGACAACGGCCGGGTCGTCGCCCGCGGCTGCCCGATCACGTTGCGCCGCGTCAAGGGCAATCACGTGACCTTCGGTGAGGAAGCACTTCTCGACCTTGCCGAACTCGATGTCGTCTGGCTGCGTCAGGATCCACCCTTCGACATGAGCTACATCACCACCACGCATCTTCTCGAGTTGGTCCATCCCAAGACCCTTGTCGTGAACGATCCGTTCTGGGTGCGGAACTACCCGGAAAAGCTGCTCGTCCTGCAGTTCCCGCACTTAACGCCGCCGACCATGATCGCGCGCGATCTTGCCGAAATCCGCGATTTCAAGCATCGCCACGGCGACATTATCCTCAAACCGCTCTACGGAAACGGCGGCGCCGGCGTTTTCCGCCTCGATCAGTCGGATCGGAACCTGGCATCGCTGCACGAGATGCTCAGCGGGCTGTCGCGCGAGCCGATGATCGTGCAGAAATATCTGCCGGCCGTGTCGAATGGCGACAAGCGCGTGATCCTGATCGACGGTGAACCCGTCGGTGCCATCAACCGCATTCCGGCCGAGGGTGAGACGCGGTCAAACCTGCACGTCGGGGGGCGCGCCGAGAAGGTGGAGCTGAACGACCGCGACCGCGAGATTTGCGCCGCCATCGGCCCGCTTCTGCGCGAACGCGGACAGATCTTCGTCGGCATCGACGTGATCGGCGAATGGCTCACCGAGATCAACCTGACCTCGCCGACCGGCATCCAGGAGCTGGAACGCTTTGACGACATCAACGTGGCCGGACGGATTTGGGAGGCCATCGAGAACAAGGTAGCCGGTCAGAAATGAGGGCCGATAGCGAAATCCTGACAAGGGCCGGATGAGCTGGCGCGCAAAGGCTCTGCGCGCGGTTCTGCGACTTACCGTTCGGCAGCATCTGATCCGCGCGCGCGACCCGGAACCGGAGCGGGCGCGTTTCGATCGCTGGGCTGCACGCTTCTGCCCGGTGCCGCGCGGCGTCCGGCAATCGAAAGTATCGCTCGGCTGTTCGGCGCTGCGGCTCGATCCAGCGCAAGCCGGGGATGGCACGCTTTTGTATTTTCATGGCGGGGCTTACCTCACCGGAAGCCCGCGCACCCATGCCGGCCTTGTCGGTGAGCTCAGCAAGCGCGCTGGCGTCACGGCGCTGCTGCCGCGATACCGCCTCGGACCCGAGCACCCCGCGCCCGCCGCCTTTAACGATGCGCTGGCAACCTGGCGCGCGCTTAGGTTCAAGGGCATTGCGCCCCAGAAGATAGTGCTTGGCGGCGATTCGGCTGGCGGCGGACTCGCGTTGGCGCTGCTATCGCAGCTCTGTCGGGACGGCACGCCGCCGGCTGGTGCGTTTGCCTTCTCGCCCTGGACCGATCTGACGTTGTCGGGCGCGTCGCATCGCGAGAACGCCGCGCTGGATCACTACTTGCCGGCGAGCCGACTGGCGGAAGCGCGCGATATGGTGCTGCAGGGCCGGGATCCTGCAGATCCGCGCATCTCGCCACTCTTCGCGATCTTTCCGAACCCGCCGCCGGTTCTGATTCATGTCGCTGCGACCGAGATATTGCGCGACGATGCGCTGCGCATGGCGGAAGTTTTGCCCGGTGCCGACATCCGCTGCGCGCGTGATCTTCCGCATGTCTGGCCGTTTTTCCACGCCATCCTTCCGGAGGCGCGCATAACGCTCGACGAAACCGCCGCGTTCATCAGGCAGTGCCTTGCGCAAGCGTCGTTAACCGGACGCTAACGCTTGCGCCTCAAGCCTGGGGCGGGGCAAAGGGGAAAACGATGCTGGCACGGGCCCGGACGGTCGCCTTCGAAGGCGTGGAAGCGCGGATCGTTGAGACGCAATGCGCGCTGTCGCCGGGGCTACCCTCGTTTCAGCTTGTGGGCCTGCCAGACAAGGCTGTGTCCGAGGCGCGCGAGCGGGTGCGCGCGGCGCTCTCGTCGCTGTCGATTGCGCTGCCGCCGAAGCGGATCACAGTGAACCTGTCGCCCGCCGACCTGCCCAAGGAAGGCTCGCATTTCGACCTGCCGATTGCGTTGGCATTGCTCGCGGCGCTGGAACTTATCCCGGCCGAGGAATTGGAGCTTACCGTTTCCCTGGGCGAACTTTCCCTCGACGGGGCGCTGGTTCCAGTTGCCGGTGCGCTGCCGGCGGCGATGGCGGCGGCATCCGAGAAGCTGAAGCTTCTTTGCCCCGAAAGCTGCGGCGCCGAAGCCGCCTGGGTCGGAGCGGCCGAGGTTTTCGCGCCGCGTACGCTTCTGGATGCGATCAACCATCTGACCGGCAAGGCACCGCTCGCACGCGCCAAACCCGGTGAGGTGACATCGGGCGCCGCAGCGCGCGACCTGCGCGACGTCAAGGGCCAGGAACGGGCGAAACGCGCGCTGGAGATCG
>SLKW01000286.1 GCA_007134405.1 Paracoccaceae bacterium | reverse complement strand
GTTCCCGGGGCCGTCCGTCCTCCATTGGCCCGCGAGGGGTTGGGTGGGATCGAGCAGGAATGCGGAAAACGAGTTGCTGCGATTCAGCGTCAGCACGATGGAGGTGTAGCCGTGCGGGTTCAGGATCGACCAGACCCCGGGCGCATCCTGGCCGTCCGTGGGCGCGTCGAGAAAGCTCACCCGGCCGGTGCCGCCAGCACCGTCGCCGACCGTTTCGCCAAGCTTCCAATCGTCGAAATCAAACAGCGAGAACCCCGCGAGGATCGTGTTGCTGTCGTTCGCCCGGTCAAAACACCGGACTCCTTGCACCTGGCCGGGGCTGCCCTGGGTCAGGTCGTAGGCGATGGTCTGCGGGTTCGGCCCGCCACCGGATTGGGCCGTGCAGGTCGCGGCTACCGCGCCGCCTGCGCCGAGCGCCATGGCGACGCCAAGGGCGGCCGCGAAGCGCTTTATGTCTTTACCTTGAATCATGGTCAAAACTCCTGACCCACTGGTTACGGTACAAGCTCATACAGGACACGGAGAACGTGTCCAGCACGATCATGGTTACCACCACGGGTTTAATGAATTTTCGGTAAATGCGCGGGTGTCGCCGCCGGCCAGCTGCCGGCAGGCGGAGGGGCGCGCGACCCGGCGCCGGCCGGCAACCGGCGCGGCGATGATTTCCGTTTGAACTCGGGCCTGTTTCCCGGCAGAAACCCCGCACGGGGAAATGCCGGGAGGGATGCGATGGACTTTGCGCTCAGCGAGGAGCAGGAGGCGATCTTCGACATGGCGCGGGAGTTCGGGGCCGAGCAGATCGCGCCCTTCGCCCGCGACTGGGAGCGCGAGGGGACGATCCCGCGCGATCTGTGGCCGAAATTCGCCGAGCTGGGTTTCGGCGGCCTCTATGTCAGCGAGGAGGCGGGCGGCGCGGGGCTGTCGCGGCTCGACGCGGTGCTGGTCTTCGAGGCGCTGAGCATGGCCTGCCCCTCGGTCGCCAGTTTCCTGTCGATCCACAACATGTGCGCGGCGATGCTGGACCGCTTCGCCAGCGACGACGTGAAGGCGCGCATCCTGGCCCCTGCCGTGCGGCTGGAGACGGTGCTGAGCTACTGCCTGACCGAGCCGGGCGCGGGGTCGGACGCGGCGGCGCTGAAGACGCGGGCCGAGCGGACGAACGAGGGCTATGTGCTGAACGGCACCAAGGCCTTCATCTCGGGCGGCGGGTATTCGGACGCCTATGTGGTGATGTGCCGGACGGGCGAGGCGGGTGCCAAGGGCATCTCGACCGTGGTGGTGGAGGCCGGGGCCGAGGGGCTGAGCTTCGGCGGGCTCGAGGACAAGATGGGCTGGCGCGCGCAGCCGACGCGGCAGGTGCAGTTCGACGACTGCAGGGTGCCGGCCGCGAACCTCGTGGGCGAGGAGGGGCACGGCTTCCGCTACGCGATGGCCGGGCTCGATGGCGGGCGGCTGAACATCGCGGCCTGCAGCCTGGGCGGCGCGCAGGCGGCGCTGGAGGCGACGCTGGCCTATATGGGCGAGCGCAAGGCCTTCGGGCAGCGGCTGGACGAGTTCCAGGCGCTGCAGTTCAAGCTGGCGGACATGGAGATCGAGCTGCAGGCGGCGCGCACCTTCCTGCGGCAGGCGGCGTGGAAGCTGGACCGCAAGACCCCGGATGCGACCAAGTTCTGCGCCATGGCCAAGGCCTTCGCCACCGAGACCGGCAGCAAGGTGGCCGATCAATGCCTGCAGCTGCATGGCGGCTACGGCTATCTGGCGGATTACGGGATCGAGAAGATCGTGCGCGATCTGCGCGTGCACCAGATCCTCGAAGGCACAAGCGAGGTGATGCGGCTGATCACCGCTCGGACCCTGCTGGCGGAGGCGCGCTGATGGAGGAGGTCATCATCCGGACCGAGGGCGCGGCGGGGTGGATCACGCTCAATCGCCCGAAGGCGCTGAACGCGCTGACGCATGACATCTGCCTGAAGGTGGAGGCGGCGCTGGACCGCTGGCGTGACGATCCGGAGGTGAAGCTGGTGATCCTGGACGGCGCGGGCGACCGGGCCTTTTGCGCCGGGGGCGACATCGCGCAGGTCTATCACGCGGGCCGGGCGGGCGATCATGCCGTCGGGCGCGATTTCTGGCGCGACGAGTACCGGATGAACGTGAAGCTCGCGCGCTACGAGAAGCCCATCGTCGCCTTCCTGCACGGTTTCGTCATGGGCGGCGGCGTCGGCCTGGGCGGGCATGTCAGCCACCGTATCGTGGGCGAGAGCACGCAGGTGGCGATGCCGGAATGCGGGATCGGCCTGATCCCCGATGTGGGCGGCACGCTGCTGCTGGGGCGCGCGCCGGGCGAGATCGGCGCCTATCTGGGGCTGTCGGGGGCGCGGATGGGACCGGGCGACGCGATCCATGCGGGTTTCGCCGACCTGTTCGTGCCCGAGGCCGAATGGGAGGACCTGAAGGCGCAGCTGGCCGAGACCGGCGATGTCGCCGCCCTGCCCCGCCATGCCGCGCCGGAAAGCCCGCTTGCCGCCGCGCAGGGGCAGATCGACCGGCTGTTCGCCGGCGCGACGGTGTCCGAGATCGCCGCGGCGCTCGAGGCCGACGGAAGCGATCTGGCGCAGGCGGCGCTGAAGGCGATCCGGCGCAATTCGCCGCTGTCGATGGCCTCGACGCTGGCCATGCTGCGCCCGCCGCCGGGGGATATCGTGGCGGCGATCCGGCAGGAATTCCGCTGGACCTGGCGGTCGATGGAGAAGGGCGACTTCCTGGAAGGCGTGCGCGCGCAGATCATCGACAAGGACCGCGCGCCGAAGTGGAAACACGCAGGCCCCGAGGACGTGAGCGAGGCCGAGGTTGCGGCGATGCTGGCGGCCTTGGGCGCGGATGAATGGGAGGAATTGGCATGAAGATCGGGTTCATCGGACTGGGCAACATGGGCGCGCCGATGGCGGCGAACCTGGCCGCGGCGGGGCACGCGGTGACGGGCTTCGATCTGGCCGCGCGCCCCGAGGGGATCGCGATGGCCGACAGCGCGGCGGAGGCGGCGCGCGGGGCCGAGGTCGTCATCACCATGCTGCCCAACGGCCAGATCCTGCGCGCCGTCGCCGCCGAGGTGATCCCGGCGATGGCGGCGGGCGCGGTCCTTTGCGATTGCTCGACCGTCGATGTCGACAGCGCCCGCGCGGTTGCCGAGCAGGCCGAGGCGGCGGGGCTGGGGGCGCTCGACGCGCCGGTTTCGGGCGGGGTCGGCGGCGCGGCGGCGGGGACGCTGACCTTCATGGTCGGCGGGTCGGAGGCGGCGTTCGACAAGGTGAAGCCGCTTTTCGACATCATGGGCCAGAAGGCCGTTCATTGCGGCGCGCCGGGCGCCGGGCAGGCGGCGAAGATCTGCAACAACATGATCCTCGGCGTGACCATGATCGCCACCTGCGAGGCGTTTGCGCTGGCGGACAAACTGGGACTGGACCGGCAGAAGATGTTTGACGTTGTCAGCACGTCCTCGGGCTATTCCTGGTCGATGAACGCCTATTGTCCGGCGCCGGGGGTCGGGCCGAAAAGCCCTGCCGACAACGACTACAAGCCCGGCTTCGCGGCGGAACTCATGCTCAAGGACCTGCGGCTGAGCCAGCAGGCCGCCGACTCGGCTGACGCCGACACGCCGATGGGCGCGCTTGCTTCGGAGCTTTACACCCGGTTCGTCGAGGACGAGGACGGCCGCGGCCGCGACTTCTCGGCCATGCTGCCCCGGTTCGAGGCGCGCGGGCGAAGCTGAGGGGCGCCTTGGGCGTGGTCAGTCACGCCAGCGTGGCGCCGCCTGCAAGCCGGCCAGAACCGGCTCGAGCGTGTCGGTCGGGGTCATAACCAGAAGCGCGGGCTCTGCCGGGCGCAGGCGCACCGTGCCGCCGGCAACCGCGTTCGAGGTCCCAATCCGCCCGGCCGGGTCCAGCACCAGCCCGGCCGTCGGCCAGACCAGCCCCTCGCTGTCGCAGCCGACCGCGCGCATCGGGTAGAGCGAGACGCGCGTGCCCGGCGCGAGCGAGAGCCGCAGGTCCGGAGGGGCGAGAAAGCACAGGTCGATCCCCGCATCGAGCACGACGCGCATGTCGGGGTTGCGCATCAGCGTGCTCATCCCCGCCAGCGTGTGATCGAGCCGCGCCCCGGTGAAGCCGAGCGCCAGAAGGAACGGAGCATGCAGCACCGAAAGCGCCTTGTCGAAATCGGTATCGTCCTGTCCGGGCAGATGCAGAAGGCGTTCTGCGCCCACCGCCTGCCGGGCGGCGGGGCTGATCGAATCGAAATCTCCGACGACCCGTTCGGGCATCGCGCCCGCGCTCAGCGCCGCGTCGGCGCCGCTATCCACCGCCACGAGCGTCGGGGCCAGGGCCAACGCGCGCGACAAAGCGGTGGGTGCAACCTCGCCGCCGCCCAGCAACGTGATCCCGGTTTCTGTCCGCAGGCGCAGGCTCATGCCGCTCTCTTGTCAATTATGGCACGGCAAGGCAAGCTTGCCATATTGACGCCACCAAATCACCCTCGTGTCGTCCTTCACACGCACCATAACCGGCAAGTCTGGAAGGGGCGCGGGCTACGGAATGGCGGCGGACGAGGAAAAGGGTGACATGACGGTTCGGACACCGGTGCTTTCGGTGACATACGGCGCGTTTTCGCTGCGGCTGGAGGGGTTCGATGACCCGTTCGCGACGATGCGCGACGTGGCGGAATACTTCCGCACCGTCCTGGCGGAGGATCGCGGTTTCGGCACCCGCCCGGTCGAGCCGCGCGCCGAGGCGCTGCGGCGCTTCGCCGAGGACCGGGCCGGACGACGCGTCGGCGCCGGGACCGCAGGCGGCCAGTTGCATTTGCGCGCTGTGAGCGCGCGTGCCGCCGATCCCGATGTTCTGCCCCAGGCGGCGGCGCTGTTCGACGAAGACGAGGCGGCACGCCCTGCACCCGAAGGGCAGGAGCGCCACCCGGTGTCGCCCGCCCCTGACCCGGATCTGCCGGCAACGACGGGGGCGGATGCGGACGCGCTTTCGGCGGCGCTCGACGAGGCGCGCGCCGATACGCTGGAGGCGGATGCGGCCGCCGGGATCGACCTTTTTGCCGAAGCCGACCCCGCGCAGGAAGCCGGGCGGCGCCCTGCCCTGCGCGCAGGTGCTGACGACGCCGCGGTCGAGCGGCTGATCAGCCAGGCCGACAGCGCGCTTTCGGGCGCCGAGGCGCAGCGCAGGCACGCTACGTTCGTGCAACTCAAGGCGGCGGTCGCCGCCACCCGCGCCGAGGCCGACGCGGGCGGCGCGCGGCGCGTCCCCGGGCAGACCGCGGCCGAGATCGCGCGATATCGCGATGTCCTCGCGCAGAGCGTCGGCCCGCGGCCGGATGCGCCCGCCGCCCGACGCGCCCCTCGCCCGGAAACAGACGTCAAGGGAGAGAATGACGCCGATGCGGAGCCGCAAACGTCCACACGCGATGCGCCCGAAGAGGTCACGATACCCGCCGGGAAAGGCGCCCCACTGTTCCTCTCCGCCGAATTGCGCATCTTGGGCAATGGCAACGGCGGCCAGGTGACGCCCCGGCGCATCGATCCCGTGGCACTATCGATGGATGCGCTGTTCGATGAGGGCGCGCCGGGGGCCGCGCCGGCAGGCACGGGCTTTCAGAAGTTTCTCGAGCGCGCCAGCCCGGCAACCCTGACCGAGATGTTGGACGCTGGTGCCGCCTACCTGACCCATGCCGCGGGGATGGAGGATTTTCCGCGCCTGCAGCTCATGCGACTGATCGACGAACATGCCGGGGACCATCTCCGCGAGGAAGTGATGCGCTGCCTTGGCATTCTTCTGCGCGAAGGAAAGGTGCGTCGCTCGCGCCGGGGGCAATTCCAGTCGGGACCGCATTCGGCCTTTGCCGAACTTGCCCGGCGCTTTCGCGATCGGGACTGAACCGATTCAACCGACACGCACGGTTGGCACAGGACGCACCGCGATTGCCCAGGAAGCTCAGCGCCTGCCGTTTGGTTTTCCGGAGCCCGGGGCGTCGGGGTCGGGTTGACCCACGCCTTTGAAGACCGCTTTCAAGGGCAGCGCCCAGATGATGCCCAGGATGACATAGACGGCCAGTTCCACCCAGAAGGGCGGACGGTCGAAGAGCGCCAGCACATTGACGACGACCACGATGTAGAGCGGCAGCGCGACAACGAGGATCAGCAGCGACAGGCGCCGGCGGGTCTTCCAGGAAAGCGACATCGGTTGGGGGACCTCAATCGGCAAAGGGGTCGGTGACGAGGATCGTGTCCTCTCTCTCGGGCGAGGTAGACAGTAGCGCCACCGGGCACTGGATCAACTCCTCGATGCGGCGGACGTATTTCACTGCGTTGCCGGGCAACTCGGACCAGGAGCGTGCACCCTCGGTCGATTCGGACCAGCCGGGCAGTTCCTCGTAGATCGGGCGGACGCGGGACTGCTGTTCGGAAGCCGTGGGCAGGTGGTCCAGCCGCTCTCCGTCAAGGTCGTAGCCGGTGCAGATCCGGAGCGTGTCGAACCCGTCGAGCACGTCGAGCTTGGTCAGCGCGATGCCGGTCACGCCCGAGGTGGCGCAGGTCTGGCGCACCAGAACCGCGTCGAACCAGCCACAGCGGCGCTTGCGTCCGGTGACGGTGCCGAATTCGTGCCCGCGCTCGCCCAGGCGCTGGCCGGTGTCGTCGTGCAGTTCGGTGGGAAACGGCCCCTCGCCCACGCGTGTGGTGTAGGCCTTGACGATGCCGAGGACGAAGTCGATCGCCGTCGGGCCGATGCCGGTGCCGGCCGCGGCCATGCCGGCGAGCGTGTTCGACGAGGTGACGAAGGGATAGGTGCCGAAATCGACGTCGAGCAGCGATCCCTGCGCCCCTTCGAAGAGGATGCGCTTTCCGGCGCGGCGGGCCTCCAGCATGACCCGCCAGACCGGGGCAGCGAAGGGCAGCACCATTGGCGCGATCTCGAGCAGCTTCGCCTTCAACGCCTCGGGATCGACCGGATCGAGGCCCAGGCCCGCGCGCAGGGCGTTGTGATGGTTGAGCAACCGGCTGATGCGCAGGTCGAGCGTTGCCGCATCGTCGAGGTCGGCGACCCGGATCGCGCGGCGGCCGACCTTGTCCTCGTAGGCCGGGCCGATGCCGCGACCGGTGGTGCCGATCTTGGCCATGGACAGATGCGCTTCGCGGGCTCGGTCGAGTTCGCCATGCAGCGGCAGGATGAGCGAGGTGTTCTCGGCGATCATCAGCGTTTCGGGGCTGACGGTGACGCCCTGGCCGCGCAGCGTCTCGATCTCCGCCATCAGCGCCCAGGGGTCGAGGACGACGCCGTTGCCGATGACGCTGAGCTTGCCGCCGCGCACGATGCCCGAGGGTAGCAGGCTCAGCTTGTAGACCTGCCCGTTGATGACCAGTGTATGGCCGGCATTGTGCCCCCCCTGGAAGCGCGCGATCACGTCGGCGCGCTCGCTCAGCCAGTCCACGATCTTGCCCTTGCCCTCGTCACCCCACTGGCCGCCCACGACCACCACATTGGCCATCTTCAGTCCCCGTTCTTTCCGTCTGCCGCCGCGCGGTATAGCCGCCCCGCGGGCGGCTTGAAACCGGAAAATCCCACGGCCTTCGAGCGCCACCCGCAGCCGCCGCCGGAGGGGTTGCGCCCCTGTCGGCCTAAGCATAGATAGGGCCGGATTTCCGAGACAAGGCCCCCCAATGCAGAACGTCGTCCTGATCATTCACCTGCTTCTGGCGCTGTCGCTGATCGGCGTGGTGCTGCTGCAGCGTTCCGAAGGCGGCGGGCTGGGCATCGGCGGCTCGTCCGGACCCCAGGGGAGCCGCCCACCTCTGACGGGCTTGGCGAAACTGACCTGGGGATTTGCGATCGCCTTCATCGCGACGTCGATCACGCTGACCGTCATTGCCGCGCAGCAGGCGGCCGACACATCCGTCTTCGACCGGATCGGCGTGCAGCGCGAACCGGCAGCGCCGACGACACCGGACCTGCCCGAAGACCTGCAATTGCCGCCGGCAACGGGCGACTCTCCGCTGCTGCCACCGCGGCAGGATTGAGCCCCAAGCTTAGGGGGCGTCAAGTCTCGCGAAACACGATCTAGCGTCCGTATTGCGGAGAGCGCCGGTATGGGCTATTGCTCGACTCCCGTGATCAGCACACAATTTTAAGGCGAGCAGCACGGGGGAAAGCATGGCGCGGTATGTGTTCATCACCGGAGGGGTGGTGTCGAGTCTCGGCAAGGGGCTGGCTTCCGCCGCACTCGGGGCGCTCTTGCAGGCGCGCGGCTTTACCGTCCGGTTGCGCAAGCTCGACCCCTATCTGAACGTCGACCCGGGCACGATGTCGCCCTTCGAGCATGGCGAGGTCTTCGTCACCGACGACGGTGCCGAGACCGACCTCGACCTGGGCCATTACGAGCGCTTCACCGGGGTACCGGCGCGCAAGACCGACTCGATCAGTTCCGGGCGGATCTACACGAATGTGCTCGAAAAGGAGCGGCGCGGCGACTACCTGGGCAAGACGATTCAGGTGATCCCGCACGTCACCAACGAGATCAAGGACTTCCTTCGCATCGGCGACGAGGAGGTCGACTTCATGCTCTGCGAGATCGGCGGCACGGTCGGAGACATCGAGGGGCTGCCCTTCTTCGAGGCGATCCGCCAGCTCGCCCAGGAACGCCCGCGCGGGCAGTGCATCTTCATGCACTTGACGCTGCTGCCCTACCTTGCGGCCTCGGGCGAGTTGAAGACCAAGCCCACGCAGCATTCGGTAAAGGAATTGCGGTCGATCGGCATCGCGCCTGATGTGCTGGTTTGCCGATCCGAGCAGCCGATCCCCGAGAAGGAGCGCGCCAAGATCGCGCTTTTCTGCAATGTCCGGCCTGAGGCGGTGATCCCGGCCTACGACCTCAAGTCGATCTACGAGGCGCCACTGGCCTATCACGCAGTCGGACTCGACCAGGCGGTGCTCGACGCCTTCATGATCTCGCCCGCGCCGCGCCCCGACCTGCGGCGCTGGGAGGACGTGATGGACCGCCTGACCCATGCCGAGGGCGAGGTGCGGGTGGCGATCGTCGGCAAGTAC
>SLKW01000443.1 GCA_007134405.1 Paracoccaceae bacterium | reverse complement strand
TCTGGCCGAGGATGCGCGGGACGGGGCGATGCTGGTGACTTATGTCGCGCGGACCCGCCGGATGCGCTATCCCGATTATGTCAGCATCCGGCTGGAGGAGGCCGGCGACGGCACGACCCGCCTGCGCGCCTTTTCGCGCTCGCGCTTCGGCCAGAACGACATGGGGGTCAACAAGGCCCGCCTGAAGCGCTGGCTGTCGCGCCTGGAGGCGTGAGCGCGCGGGGTCCGAGGGGCGCGCCGCAAAAAAAAAGCGCCCGGTAAAAACCGGGCGCAGAGGCAGGAACGAGGGACAGTGGAGGAAACGCGAACGTTCCAGTTTCGCGCTTCACAACTGTGCATATAGGGACACGGCTTTCTTATAAAAGTAGTCTCTCGATTGTGTGATGCTTGAAAATCCGGATTCCCTTCGAAACTGCGCTCTCGAGCCCCATCGAATCGTACGTACGGCGGTGTCGCGAGGGTGCCGGAATGGCCGCAGGCCGCGCGCATTCGCCCGCCCCTGACCGGCAAGAGGGTTGACGGCGCGCGCGTTTCTGCCGCCGATAGGGTGTGCCTTTCGACAAATCACAACAAGATGAGGGACAAAATGTTACGCGCACTCTCCCGCCCGGCCGTCGTGATGATGGATCGCTACCTGCCCGATCCGTTCATCTTCGTGCTGATCCTGACCATCGTCGCCGCCGCCGCGGCCATGCTGTTCGAGGGCGCGGGCCCGATGCAGGTGGTGCAGTTCTGGGGCGACGGGTTCTGGGGGCTTCTGACCTTCTCGATGCAGATGCTGCTGATCCTGGTCACCGGGTTCATCCTCGCCTCCTCGCCGCCGGTGAAGAAGTTCCTGGCCTATCTGGCGAGCCTGGCCAACACTCCGGGCGGGGCCATCGTGCTGGTCACCGTGGTTTCGCTGATCGCCTCCTGGATCAACTGGGGCTTCGGCCTGGTGGTCGGCGCGCTGTTCGCCAAGGAACTGGCGCGGCAGATCCGCGTCGACTACCGGCTGCTGATCGCGGCGGCCTATTCGGGCTTCGTCATCTGGCACGGGGGACTCGCGGGTTCGATCCCGCTGACCATCGCCACGCCCGGGCATTTCACCGAGGACCAGATCGGCGTCATCGGCACCGGGCAGACGATCTTTTCGGGTTTCAACCTGGCGATCGTCGCGGTGCTGTTCGTCGTCATCCCGCTGGTCAACTGGCTGATGGTCCCGCGCGCCGAGGAAAGCGTTTATGTCACGCCCGAGCAGCTGGGCGAGGACCTGCCCGACAGGTTCGTGCCGTCGCGCCCCGCCGAGCATCTGGAAAACAGCCGCATCCTGATGTGGCTCGTGGGCATCCCCGGCCTGATCTACCTGTTCCACTATTTCGCCATCCAGGGCGGGGGGCTCAACCTCAACATCGTGAACTTCATGTTCCTGATGCTGGGGGTCGTGCTGCACGGCACCGCGCGGCACCTCTTGAACGCGCTGCAGGAGGCGGTGAAGGGCGGCGCGGGGATCGTCATCCAGTTTCCGTTCTACGCCGGCATCATGGCGATCATGACCCAGTCCGGCCTGGCGCAGAGCATGTCGGAATGGTTCGTCTCGATCTCGAGCGCGGCGACCCTGCCCTTCTGGTCCTTCATCAGTGCCGGAATCGTGAACCTGTTCGTGCCTTCGGGCGGGGGCCAGTGGGCGGTGCAGGCGCCGGTCATGCTGCCCGCCGCCGAGGCGCTTGGCGCCGATGTCGCGCGCGTGGCGATGGCGGTCGCCTGGGGCGATGCCTGGACCAATCTGCTGCAGCCCTTCTGGGCGCTGCCGATGCTGGGGATCGCCGGGCTGAAGGCCAAGGACATCATGGGCTTCTGCCTGATTCACCTGTTCATCACCGGCGCCATCGTGAGCGTGCTTCTGGTCGTGCTCTGACAGACCCGCGGCGGGGGCCTTAGGCCCCTGCCGGCCCACAAAGCGGGGCCGCACAATATGCCCGCGGCTTCTTCGCAACGCTTCGCCCAGGGTGATCGGGGGGCCTTGCTTCGGCGCGCGTCATCGCTAATCAGGCGCCATGAAACACCACGTCTTTCCCTTTCATGGCGCCGATCTTGTGGCGCGCGCCGATGGCGCGCTTTTCTGGCCCGCCGAGGGCGCGATGATCGTCGCGGATCTGCATCTGGGAAAAACCGAGCGCCTGGCGCGCAACGGCGGCGCGCTTCTGCCGCCCTATGGCGAGGCCGCGACGCTCGACCGGCTGGCCACGGCCCTCGCGGGAACCGCTGCCAAGCGCGTCATCGTGCTGGGCGATGCGTTCGACGATGCCGCTTCGCTCAAGGCGCTGCCCGACGACATGCGCGCCCGGCTCACGAAGCTTGCCACCGGGCGCGACTGGGTCTGGGTGACCGGCAATCACGACCAGTCGGCCGACTGGGCGGGGTCGGACCTGCCGGGCCGCGCGGTGGACGAGATCGAGCTGCGCGGCATCTTCCTGCGCCATGTGGCCAGCCGCGGGCCCGACATCTCGGCGCATTACCACCCGGCGGTGCGATTCATGGGCACGCGCCGGCCGGCCTTCCTGATCGGGGCCGAGCACCTGATCCTGCCGGCCTTCGGGCGCTATACCGGCGGGCTGGACGCGACCGAGCCGCCGCTTGCGTCGCTGGTCGGCCCCGGCCGCGCGGTGCTGACCGGAACGCGCGCGCTGGCCCTGCCCTGGCCGCTACCCGAGGGGTGATGCTCCGAGATGTCGGGCCTGCCGCATTCGCGAGATGGCATGCGCGGCTCGTTGGCGTTATTTTCCCGTTCCGGGGACGCCCTGGTCGGGTGGGCTGCAAACGGGCGACGGGAAAAGCGATGCCGGAACGGAACGAGCGAGTCGCGCTGCATGCAAAGGCCGCGCAGGCGCATCTGAGGACGCCGAAACGCCTTGTTGCGTTTACTCCCCGCAACAGGCTGCGATGGGCGGCCCTTGGTGCTCTGATGCTGGCGCTTGGCCTTCCCGGGGCGGCGGAGGCAACGCAGCGTTCGCTGAGCGTCTTTGGCGGGCTGCTGACCGACAATCCGTTCGAAGAGGTGTTTCTACCCTGGAAGGTGGACATCCAGCGCCCCGGCTTGGTGGGCATCGCCGCCGCGCATCCGGTCGCCGCGCCGGTCCGGCTCGGCGCCGGGACGCTCGATTTTGCCGTCGAGGCGCAGATCGTGCGGCATTTCGGGCTGCAATCGCATTGGGAGGCGAACCTGCCGCTGGGCATCGGCTGGACGCCCGACCGGCGGCTTCTGGGCGCGATCGACCGCGCGAGCTTCGGGATCGGGCCGTCCTACGCGACGCGCCGGCCGGCCTTTGAGGCGCAGCGCGGAGGCCGCCAGGCCGAGCGTGTTCTGGTTTACTGGTACGCGGAAGTCGAACGCCAGTTCGAACGGCGGCCCGGCGACAGCGTCTTCGCGCGCCTGCACCACCGCTCGGACGGGTTCAGGACGATCGGCGACGGGGGATCGTCCAATGGGCTGGTGCTCGGGCTGAGGCGCCGGTTCTAGGGAATCGCGACGGACGCTGCGTCTGCGGCACGAACCGTCGGCGCGCTGTGCCGCAGCGCAGAAAACGGGGTTTTCCATCGGGGCCTTTGTCCCTATCCTTTGCCGCGACCGCGCACAGCACATGGAAGGCACCTCAAATGCGTA
The DNA here is from genome assembly GCA_007134405.1 of Paracoccaceae bacterium. Lineage (GTDB taxonomy): Bacteria > Pseudomonadota > Alphaproteobacteria > Rhodobacterales > Rhodobacteraceae > Pararhodobacter. Next base: position 5,497 of record SLKW01000443.1, on the reverse strand, counting down.
TCCTTGTTTTCAATGCCGGGTCCTCGAGCCTGAAATTCGGCGTCTTCGATCTTGGCGCCGCTACGGCGCAGATCTTCAAGGGCAGCTTCGAGCGGTTTCGCGACGGCGGCTGCAACTTCCGCTTTCAAGGGGAGGCAGGCGACGACAGCGGCACCGCCCCGCATGGCGATCTGGCCGCGGCCATCGGCGCCGTACCGGAAGCGCTGGCCGAGTGGGGCGTGGGCGATCTTGACGCGGTGGGCCACCGCATCGCCCATGGCGGCCCGGATTTCTCGGGCCCCGCGAAGCTCGATGACGCAAGCCTGCCGCGGATCGAGGCGTTGACGCCGCTCGCCCCGCTGCACAACCCCGCCAATCTGGAAGCCGTCAGGGTCGCAATGGAAACCTGGCCCGACCTGCCACAGGTGGGCGTTTTCGACACGGCCTTTCACCTGAGCAATCCGGCGCGCGCCACCACCTACGCCGTGCCCGAAGCCTGGCGCGAGGCCGGGCTGCGCCGCTACGGCTTTCACGGCACGTCGCACAAATACGTTGCCCACCGCGCGGCCGAGGAGATGGGTCAGGAACTCACCGACTTGCGCATCATCTCGGTCCACCTGGGCAATGGGGCGAGCGTCTGCGCGGTCAACTTCGGCCGCAGCATGGACAGCTCTATGGGATTGACCCCGCTTGAAGGCCTGGTGATGGGCACCCGGTCGGGCGATGTCGATCCGGGGGCCTTCGGGTTTCTCGCGCGGCAGTTGGGTCTGGGCATCGAGGAGATCGAGGCCGCCCTTTACAGCGAGAGCGGGCTGAAGGGTTTGACCGGATCGTCGGACATGCGCGACGTCGAGGATCGCGCGGCTGCGGGCGACCGGACGGCGCAACTGGCGATCAACCTCTATGCCTACCGGGTGCGCAAGTATATCGGCGCCTATGCCGCCGCGATGGGGGGCGTCGATGCGGTCGTCTTTACCGGCGGGATCGGCGAGAACTCCGCCTCGATGCGGCGGCGGATCTGCGACGGGTTCGATTTCATGGGCCTGCATCTGGACCATGATCGCAACCAGGCCGTCACGCTGGAGGGCCGCGCCGCGCCGCAGATCCAGGCCTACGGGTCGCGCGTTGCGGTGATCGTGACGGAGACGGCGGAACAGTTGCAGATCGCCCGCGAGGTCGCCGCCCATCTGGCCCACCCTGCCCCCGAAGCCCGGCAGATCCCGGTCGCCGTGTCCGGACGGCATGTTCACCTGTCGAGCGAAGCGGTGGATGCGCTTTTCGGCGAGGGTTACGAACTGACGCCGGGCAAGCCGCTGCGCCAGCCGGGCAACTGGGCCGCCGAGGAACGCGTGACGCTGGAAGGGCCGAAGGGAAGGCTGGAACGGGTGGCGATCCTCGGTCCGCTTCGCAAGCGCACGCAGATCGAAGTGTCGCGGACCGACAGCTTCGCTCTGGGGATCGACGCACCGGTGCGCGATTCGGGCGCGCTCGACGGGACGCCGAAGGTGCGGTTGATCGGTCCGGCGGGACATTTCGACACCGATGGGCTGATCGTCGCCGCGCGCCACATCCATACCAATCCCGAGGACGCCGCAGCGATGGGACTGGAGGATGGCGCCTTCGTCGATGTGCGAATCTCGAATGGGGTTCGGGACCTGGTTTTCGACCGCACGCTCATCCGCGTGCAGGATGGGGCCTTCACCGAGATGCATATCGACACCGACGAAGCCAATGCCGCCGGGCTGGGCGCCGAGGGCGAAGGCGCGCTGATCGAGCAAAGCGCCACCGTTGCCGGCGAGTGACGCCGCCCGGCTTGCAAAGCCGCGTCTTTCTGGCTAGGGCCACAGCCGCGCAGGACAGCCGCGCAGGCGGGAGAGGTCGATGGACGGCATTGCGGAACTCAGGGCGAAATATCTGGCCGAGGTGGGCGCGGCGGGCGACCCCGACGCGCTGGAATCGGTGCGCCTTTCGGCCCTGGGCAAGAAGGGCGAGATCGCGCTCAAGTTGCGCGAACTGGGCCGGATGGACCCCGAAGAGCGCAAGACCGCCGGCCCGGCGCTCAACCGGCTGAAGGACGAGATCGACGCCGCCCTGCGGGCGCGCAAGACCGCTCTCGAGGATGCGGCGCTCGATGAACGGCTGAAGGGCGAGTGGCTCGACATCACGCTGCCCGCCCGGCCGCGCCCGCGCGGCAGCATCCATCCGGTCAGCCAGGTGATGGAGGAATGCGCCGCGATCTTCGCCGATATGGGGTTTCGCGTCGCGGAAGGCCCGCAGGTCGAAACCGACTGGTACAATTTCGACGCGCTCAACATCGCGCCCGAACACCCCGCGCGGCAGGAGCACGACACGTTCTTCCTGCACCGCGATCCGGGCGACAACCGCCCGCCGCATGTGCTGCGCACGCATACCTCGCCGGTGCAGATCCGCGCGCTGCAGGCGCAGGGGGCGCCGATCCGGGTGATCGCGCCGGGGCGGGTTTACCGGATGGACATGGATCAGACCCACACGCCGATGTTCCATCAGATCGAGGGGCTGGCGATCGATCGCGACATCACCATGGCAAACCTGAAATGGTGCCTGGAGGAGTTCTTTTCGGCCTATTTCGGCACCAAGGTCCGCACCCGATTCCGCGCCTCGCATTTCCCGTTCACCGAACCCTCGGCCGAGGTCGATATCCAGTGTTCATGGGTCGGCGGGCAGCTCAAGGTCGGCGAGGGGGACGGCTGGATGGAGGTGCTGGGTTCGGGCATGGTGCATCCGCATGTCCTGCGCTCGGCGGGCGTCGATCCCGACCAGTGGCAGGGCTTCGCCTTCGGCATGGGGATCGACCGGATGGCGATGCTGAAGTACGGCATACCCGACCTGCGCGCCTTCTTCGAAAGCGATCTCCGCTGGCTGCGGCATTACGGGTTCTCGGCGCTGGACATGCCCAGCCTTCACGCGGGCTGATCCGAGAGCCCGCGGGCGGAGGTGCGCGCTGGCGCACAAGCGCGCAAGTTATTGTTGTAAAAAACTATCTTGATTTCCGTTAACCGCATGGAAAGGTTTCTGGCGGGCGGGTTCAACGCAGGTCGCCGTCGCCATGGTCTTCCCGGGGGCGCCTACCCGAAGCGATTTCCCAAGACTGCGCGGGGCACCAAAGGCTGCGCGGGCGCGGTCACTTCGTGTCCGCCTTCCTTTCCGGCTCGGGCAGGGCTTCGGCGATAAGGCGGGCGCTTTCCGTGGCGTCCTCTTCCAGTTTGCGGCACAGCGCGTCCAGATCGGCCATCCCGGTTTCGCGCAGGAGAAGCGCGGCGGCGCCTTCGTCGAGCGCGTCCGGGCTGCTCAGCCGCCCGCCGAGCAGACGCAGCGTGCAGTGGGCGCGCCACATCAGGCGGTAGGTGGCGGCGAGTTGCGTCTCGACCTCGGGGGCGATCACGCCGGCCCGCCGGGCGGCGAGAAGTTGCTGTTCGGTGCGGCGCGCAGGCGAGGCCGCGCGCAGCGCCCCCATCTGGGCGAAAAGCTCGATGTCATGCAGCCGCCCGGGCCCGTCCTTGGCATCGAGCGGCCCCTGCCCCGGTTTCGCTGCCTGCAACCGGGCCCGCATCGCCGCCACATCGGCGGCAATCGCGGCGCCGTCCGATTTGTCCGACAGGAGGGTGCGGCGAAACTCCTCGATCTCCTCGAAAAGCGCGATCGTGCCGGCGACGGGACGGGCACGGGTCAGGGCCAGATGCTCCCACGTCCAGGCCTCGTCGCGCTGGTAGTTGCGAAAGGCCTCCAAGGCGGTCGCCACCGGTCCCTGCCGGCCCGATGGGCGCAGGCGCATGTCCACCTCGTAGAGCTTGCCCTCGGCCATCGGGGCCGAGAGGGCTGTGACCAGGGCCTGCGTCAGTCGCGCGTAATAGGGCCGCGCGCCCAGGGGGCGGGGGCCGTCCGATTCCGCATCGCCCTCTGCGTCGTAGATCACGATCAGGTCCAGATCCGAGCCGGCATTGAGCCGCCCTGCCCCCAGCGAACCCATCCCCAGCACTGTCGCCCCACGGCCCGGCGGCGCGCCGTACTTGCGGGTGAATTCGGCCAGGACATGCGGCCAGAGGGCGGCGAGGACGGCCTCGGCCAGTTGCGCGTATTGGCTCGCGGCCTCGAATGCGTCGATCAGCCCGCGCAGGTGGTGCACACCGATGCGGAAATGCCGTTCCTTCGCCCAGGCGCGGGCGCGGTCGAGCCTGCGCTCGTAATCCTGTATCGCGCCAAGTTGTGCCGCGAGGTCGGCCTGCAAGGCCGCCGTTCCCGGCCAATCGGCGAAGAAGTCGCCGCCGATCACCGCGTCGAAGACGCCGGCATTGCGCGCCAGGTACTGGCCCAGTTGCGGGGCCGTGGCGCAGATGTCGACCAGAAGCTCGATCAGGCTGGGATTGGCGTCGAAGAGCGAGAAGAGCTGCACGCCCGCGGGCAACCCGCTCAGGAAACGATCAAAGCTGACCAGCGCCTCGTCGGGATTGGCGGCGCGGCCGAGCCGGTCGAGGATCTCGGGGCGCAGGCGCTTGAAGATCTCGCGCGCCCGCGCCGAGCGCAGCGCCGGATAGGCGCGCCAGCCGGCGACGATGTCGCGCTGGCTGTCCGAAAGTTCGGGCATCGGCGAGGCCTCGGCGGGGGCGAAGAAATCCTCGGTCAGAACCGCGACCTCTTCCAGCCGTTCGGTCAGCGCGGCGCGGAAGCGCGCCGTGTCGCCCTCGCCCAGAAAGCGCGCGATCCGGTCGAATCCGTCGCCCTTGCCGGGCAAAGCCTGGGTCTGCGCGTCGTTCACCATCTGCAGCCGGTGCTCGAGTTCGCGATGGGCGCGGTAATGGTCGCGCAGCTTTTCGGCCACGTCCTGCGGTACCCAGCCCTTGCCGGCGAGCGCCGCCAGCGCCCCCAAGGTGTCGCGCTGACGCAGATTCGCGTCGCGGCCGCCGGCGATAAGCTGCCGGGTCTGCGTGAAGAACTCGATTTCGCGGATACCGCCGCGGCCGAGCTTCAGGTCGTGCCCCTCGAGCGCCAGCGCACCGCCCAGCCCCTTGTGGCTGCGGATGCGCAGGCGCATGTCGTGGGCATCCTGGATGGCGGCGAAATCCAGGTGCCGGCGCCAGACGAAGGGGCGCAGGGTTTCCAGAAAGCGCCAGCCCGCGGCGATATCGCCCGCTGCCGGGCGCGCCTTGATATAGGCGGCGCGCTCCCACGTACGGCCGAGGCTTTCGTAGTAACGCTCCGCCGCCTCCATCGAGATGCAGACGGGCGTCACGGCTGCGTCGGGACGCAGGCGAAGGTCGGTGCGGAAGACATAGCCCTCGCCGGTATGCTCGGACAGCATCGTCGCCGCCTTGCGCGTGGCGCGGATGAAGGAGGCGCGCGCGTCGTGGTAGTCGTCGGGGTCGAAGCGGTCCTCGTCGAAAAGGCAGATCAGGTCGATGTCGGAGGAATAGTTCAACTCGAAGGCGCCCATCTTCCCCATGGCGAGCGCCAGCATGCCCGCGCCCGTCTCCTCTTCGCCGGA
>SLKW01000013.1 GCA_007134405.1 Paracoccaceae bacterium | reverse complement strand
CGGGTTCGATTTCGACATGCCGGAAGCGCTGTGGGGCGCGCTCGACGACCCGCTTCTGTCCGAGGATCACCCGCAGTACCGATATGCAGCGCTGCTGCGCGCGCTCGACATGTCAGCGAGAGAGGTGACGCTCTGGTCGGGTCGGTCAGCACCCGATCCGGCGCGCAATCGGGCGATATCGCTCGCCTTGCGCCCGGCGCCTGTGACGGACCGCTGGCGCACGGAGGGGCCGGGTCTGGGCGATCTTGAGCCCGGCTTCGCGCGCGCGACCCTGATCGAGGCCCCCGATCCGCGCGGCGAGGCGCTGGCCATCGCGCTGATCTTGCGCGAGGCGGCGGCCAAGAGGCGCAGCGCTTGCTTGATAACGCCCGATCGGCTTCTCGCCCGGCAAGTGACAGCCGCGCTTGACCGCTGGCAATTGCGCCCCGACGATAGCGCCGGCCGCCCGCTGGCGCTGTCAGCCCCCGGTCGCTTCCTGCGCCAGACCGCGGCATTCCTGCGCCACCCGCCGGATGCGCGCGCCCTCGTCGCGGCACTGAAGAACCCGATCGCCCATTCCGCGGCAGAGCGCGGTCCGCACCTGCGGCACCTGCGCGATCTCGAACTCTGGCTGCGGCGCGAGGGTTTGCCCTTTCCGAATGCTCAGGACCTTTCAAAATGGTCGGAGAAGGCGGAAAGCCGCCGCGCATGGCTCGCCTGGCTCGGCCCGGCGCTTGATGCTGCTGGCGCCGATGCCCTTCCACTGTCCGACTGGACGGCACGGCACCTGGCATTGGCGGAGACATTGGCCGCGGGCTCTTCGGGCAGCGGAACCGGCGAGCTGTGGCAGGCCGAGGCCGGGCGGCGTGCGCAGGCATTGATGGATGATCTGACCACGGCGGCCCCGGCAGGCGGAGCGGTCACGGCGGCCGATTACCTCGCACTTCTCGAAGGGCTGTTCTCAGGTCAGTCGGTGCGCGAGAGCGCGGCGGCGCATCCCGATATCCAGATCCTGGGTACGCTGGAGGCGCGCGTCCAGGGAGCGGAGCTCGTCATCCTCGGCGGGTTGAATGAGAGCGTATGGCCTCAAGCCCCGGCCCCGGACCCATGGTTCAACCGGCGGATGCGGCTCGACGCAGGACTTCTCTTGCCTGAGCGGCAAGTGGGGCTCTCGGCGCATGATTTCCAGCAGGCCGCCGGCGCGGCAGAGGTCGTCTTCACCCGTGCAAAACGCGATGCCGAGGCCGAGACGGTACCGTCACGCTGGCTCAACCGGCTACAGAACTTGATCGCGGGGCTGCCCGCGCAGAACGGTCCAGCCACGCTTGCCGCGATGCGGGCGCGGGGGCAGGGGTGGCTCGACCTGGCCGCGCGATTCGACGGCGACCTCCGCGGCGTGTCGGAAGAGGCGCGCTACCGCCATCCCCGACCCGCCCCTGCACCGCCCAAGGCCGCGCGGCCTCGCGAACTGTCCGTCACCGTCATCAAGGACCTGATCCGCGACCCCTACACGATCTATGCCCGCGAGATCCTACGGCTGAGACCGCTCGAGGCCCTTGCGGCGCTCCCGGATGCGCGGCTGCGCGGGGTCGTGCTGCACAAGCTTCTCGACCGGTTCACACGCGTTTATCCGCCTGGGATGCCTGTCGAACCCACCGCGCTGCTTTCGCTGGCAGATGTGGTTCTCGCCGAGCATGTCCCCTGGCCCGCGGCGCGCGCGCTCTGGCGCGCACGGCTGGCCCGGGTGGCTGGCAGCTTCAACGACTGGCATGCCGGGCTCACGGGCACGCCAGTCCTGATCGAGAAGAAAGGCGTACTCGACCTCACCGATCCCCCGTTTCGCCTGGTCGGCAGGCCGGACCGGATCGACCGCCTGCCCGATGGCGCGCTGGCGATTTACGACTACAAGACCGGAAAGCCACCGACAAAAGCGCAGCAGGCATCGTTTGACAAGCAACTCATCCTTCTTTCAATAATGGCCGAAGAAGGTGCTTTCCCCGGTCTCGACCCCGCTCCAATCGCGCGCGCGGCCTTCGTGGGGCTCGGCACCAAGTTCGAGATCAGCGCCGCCGATGCAAGCCCGGACGCGCTGACCGATCATCGGTTGCGACTGAGTCGGCTCTTGCACCGCTACCTGTCGCCGGATCAAGGCTTCACCGCTCGCCGAGCGGCAAAGAATGACGCCGACAGAAGCGATTACGATCAGTTGTCACGACGCGGCGAATGGCAGGTAACCGATGCCGAAGCGACAATTCGGGTGGGCGACCATGACGAATGAAGCAAGCTTTCGCCAGGTTAGCGCTGCCGATCCGACGGCCTCGACCTGGCTTTCGGCCAATGCCGGCTCTGGCAAGACCCGCGTGCTGACCGACCGGGTGGCGCGGCTCTTGCTGCGCGGCGTGCCGCCTCAGCGCATCTTGTGCCTGACCTACACGAAGGCTGCGGCTGCCGAGATGCAGAACCGACTGTTCGCGCGGCTTGGCGACTGGGCGATGAAGGACGATAGCGATCTGGCGGATGCCCTGAGCGCCTTGGGTGAAGAGGCACCGTCGGACCCCGACCTTCTGGCCCGCGCGCGGCGATTGTTCGCCCGCGCCCTGGAGACTCCAGGCGGACTGAAGATCCAGACGATCCATGCATTCTGCGCCGCGCTTCTGCGCCGCTTCCCGCTTGAAGCTGGCGTCGCACCGGATTTCGCTGAGGTCGATCCCCGAAGCCTGCAAGCGCTCAGGATAGAGTTACTGGATGATCTCGCCGCCGGTGACGCCGCCGAACGGCTTGATGGCCTGGCAGGTGCGGTCAGCGAGGGCACCCTCGCCGCGACGCTTGACGAGATCGGGCGTTTTCGCGACGCGTTCCGACCGGGTGCTCGTCAACATGACCTGCACGCTCTCATTGATTTGCCTGCGCATTTCGATGGGGAATCACTTTCCATGCAGGTATTCACCGGAGACGAGGCCGCGATGGCGCGGGCGCTGGTGCCGGCTCTTCGCGCGAGCGGCAGGAACGACAGCAAGCTCGCCGATGCACTCGCCCCACTGATCAACCGCGCCGATCTTTCCGTCCTGCCCGCGCTTGAGAAAGAACTCCTTTACGGCGAGGGGGCGACAAGGAACGACCCCTTCACGTCGAAGGCTGCTACCCTACCCACAAAAGCGCTGCGGGAGCGACTGCTGGACGCGGAGCCCGCGGCCATGGATATTCTTGTCGCCCTGGGCGCAAGGGTCGAGGTCGCGCGCCCGCTACGCCTTCGGCTGGCGGCTCTGGAGCGCGCCCAAGCGCTGCATCGCTTCGCTCGTCACTGGCTGCCTGCGACCGAGGCCGCCAAGGCCGCGCGCGGCTGGCTTGAATTCGATGACCTCATCCTGCGGGCCCGCGATTTGCTCAGCGACCCGTCGGTGGCGCAATGGGTGCTTTTCAAGCTTGACGGTGGGATCGACCATATCCTGGTCGATGAGGCACAGGACACGAGTCCTGCGCAATGGGAGGTGATCGCGCTACTTGCCCAGGAATTCACGGCCGGTGAGGGTGCGCGAGATGCGCAACGCACCATCTTCGTCGTGGGTGATCGCAAGCAGTCGATCTATTCGTTTCAGGGCGCGGATTTGCGGGGCTTCGATTCGGTCCGGGCGCAGTTCGACGCGCGCTTCTCCGCGATCGGCGAGCGAATGCATCGAATGGAATTGCTACATTCGTTTCGGTCATCCGATGCGATCCTGCGCCTGGTAGATACCTGCTTCGGCGCCGACGCGACCGGGAATGGCTTGGGCGGCCGGACCGAGCATATCGCCTTTCACCGTGACGCGCCCGGGAGGGTGGATCTCTGGCCGCTGGTCGCGCCCGTCGAAAAGCCCGATCCCGGCGCGTGGGACGATCCGCTCGATCGGCCGAGCGAGGCGCATCACGAGGTTCGCCTTGCCCGCCAGATCGCCGCCGAGATCGCCGCAATCATCGCCCGAGGGGAGCGGATCCAGACGCGGGACGGGTTGCGCGCGGTCGGCCCCGGCGATTTCCTGGTCCTCGTGCGCAGGCGACGGCTTCTCTTTCACGAAGTCATCCGCGCCTGCAAGGCCGAGGGTCTTTCCGTCGCCGGCGCTGATCGATTGATCCTGACCGAAGAACTGGCCGTCCAAGATCTGATCGCGCTTCTTCGTTTCCTGGCGCTCCCCGAAGACGATCTGTCGCTCGCCTGCGCTTTGCGCTCTCCACTTTTTGGCTGGTCCGAAGACCGGCTGTTTCATTTGGCGCATGGTCGTGAAGGATTCCTGTGGGAAAAACTTCGCGGAGAACCGCAGGCCGGCGACACGGTCAGTGTCCTGCAGGATCTGCGCGATCAAACCGACTTTTTGCGCCCCTATGAGTTGATCGAACGCGCGCTCACCCGCCATGACGGGCGGCGGCGGATGCTGGCCCGATTCGGACCGGAAGCCGAAGACGCGATCGAGGCCTTCGTCGCGCAATCCCTCGCCTACGAAGCCGAGGAAATACCGACGCTCGACGGCTTTCTAGGATGGGTCGAGGCGGCAGAGGTCGAGGTGAAGCGACAATCGGAGGCGGCGGGTGACCGGATCCGGGTCATGACAGTACATGGGGCCAAGGGGCTGGAAGCGCCGATTGTCGTTCTGCCGGACACCGCTGACCGACCTGACCGAACCCGGTCGGTCCTGTGCGATATTGATGGCGTCCCCCTCTTGCGCATGCCGACAACAGAGGCGCCCGACATTCAGCGCGCTGCCGACGACGCATCAGCCGCGCAGCGGCGCGAAGAATCGGACCGACTGCTCTATGTAGCGCTGACCCGGGCCGAGCGCTGGCTCATTATCGCGGGGGCGGGTACGGTCAACGGACCCGAGAGTTGGTACGGCCGGATCGAGGCCGGGATCCGTTCGTTGCGCACCCAGACGCAAGATTTCCCGTCCGGCCTTGGCCTGCGTTTCTGGTCCGGCACTTGGCCGGAGCCGCGGCGCGCGCCGGTGGCTGCTGTGCCTGGCTTCGACTGCACCGGGCTCGACACGCTTGCTCAGCCCCTGCCCGCCCCACCAGCGCGCATCTTGCCCCTAAGCCCCAGCGCGCTCGGCGGTGCCAAAGCACTGCCCGGCGATGCTGGTGCGACCGAGGAGGTGGCGCTCCGACGGGGCCGGATGATCCATGCGCTTCTGGAGCACTTGCCCGCTACGCCAATCGCCGCACGTGATGCGCGCGCGGCGAAACTGCTGGCGCCCTTCCATGCGTCAGAGGTTGAGGCCGCGCTGTGCCGCGAAGAAGCCGAAGCCTTGATGCGCGCGCCGGAACTCACCGACCTGTTCGCGCCAGAAACGCTGGCCGAGGTCGCGCTGGCGGGAAGCTGGGAGGGACGACCGTTGTTCGGCGTTATCGATCGGCTTCTGGTCAGACCAGACCACGTGCTGGCGATCGACTTCAAGACCAATCGCGTGGTCCCCGCAACGTCGGACGAGGTTCCTGAAGGGCTGTTACGCCAAATTGGGGCCTATATGCACCTGTTGCGCCCGGTATACCCCGAGAAACGGATCAAGGGCGCAATCTTGTGGACGGCGACGGCGCAACTGATGCGGCTCGACGAATGCGCACTTGCCAGAGCGCTCGACCGGGCCGCCCTTGACCCTTCGATCGGAGCTTCATAGTTGTGCCGCAACGCACCGACACGCCCCACCCTTCCAGCGGAGACCTTCAATGCCGACAATTGCCGTAACCGACGCCACCTTCGACACCGAAGTGCGCAACAGCGACCTGCCCGTGGTGGTGGATTTCTGGGCGGAATGGTGCGGCCCCTGCAAGCAGATTGGCCCCGCGCTGGAAGAGTTGTCGAAGGAATACGAGGGCCGGGTAAAGATCGCGAAGGTCAACGTCGACGAGAACCCGCAAGTGACCGCCGCGATGGGCATCCGGGGCATCCCCGCTCTTTTTCTCGTCAAGGACGGGCAGATCGTGTCGAACAAGGTCGGCGCGGCCCCGAAGGCGGCTTTGGCAAGCTGGATCGACTCGGCGCTCTGAGTTGACCGTCCAGCAACCGGCCGCTTGCCGCTGTTCAGGCACCGGTCGGATGCGGTGCGGCGCAAGCTGCCTCTTGCGTATCGCACTTGGCGGGTTTCGCAGGGTTTGTCTTCCGGCTCTGCGTTTCTGACGCGCATGCGGGTGCCGTGAAGGGCTCGAAAGCGCAGAGAAGCATGCTGTTGCTTGCGCGTCGTGCATGTAATTTATAAGCGCGTCCGTCACGCAATTGTATCTCCGCCTGCAGCGAAGCGCGCCCCAGACGCGGCTGACTGAGGTCGCGAAGATCAGACCAGATCTCGGTCTCGACGCATTCGCTTTTCCAGCTGTCCAGCGCCTCGCGCAAGGTCACGACCGCAAGCGTATCTTCACCCGCAAACCCCCAGAGTTTCGAAAATGCGGCATTTGTCAGGATCATCTGTCCATTCGCCGCGAAAACACCGATTGCGGCGTCGAGCAAGTTCAGAGCCGCCTGCCCGGTTTCCAGTTCCGCGCGGAAATTGCGCGAAAGATAGACCTCGGAACTGATGTCCTCGATCATGAAGGCCAGCGCACCATCGGGGTGGGGGCGGATCGAAACGCGGAAGGTCTGGCCAGACGGCAGAGACCAGGTCTCCTCGAAATCGCTGCCCTCGCTCCCGCTTTCGGCTTCCGTCAACCGCCTCGCCCAATTCGCATAGTCGCGTGGTTCCGGCAAAACGCGCTTGCCGCGCATGCGGTTCAAGAAGCCCTCCATTCCAGGGCGTGACAGAAGGAATTCGGGTTCAAGCCCCGTCAGATCGGTCAGTGCAGGATTGAAAAGCTGCAGCCGCCGATGCCGATCAAAGACCGCCAATCCGATCGGCAATGTCGCGAAGGTCTTGGTTAGAGTCTGGATGAAAGACCGCTTCGTGCGTTCAGCCTGATGCGCCGCATCGGCGGGCAACGCGAATACGATTTGCCCCTTTTCGTCGGCTTCGCGTTGCAGATCGAACCACAACTGGCGCCCGCCTGGCAATGTAAGTGCGGCGCGCTGCGTTTGCCCAGCCTCGCCAGCGGCAAAAAGCGTCGGCAACGGCCAGCTGACCGCCCCACCGAAACCCGCCTCGACCAATTGATGGAGATACGCGCCATTGGCCCAGATGACCTGCCCCTGCGCATTCTCCCGCCATGTCAGGATCGGGGAAAGATCTGACACGCGGCGCAGGATGGCGAGTTCTTCCTCCAGCGCGCGATGACTCAGACGGTCCAGCAGGATGGCACCCTCCTCGGCCGCGGTGTCGGCCAGTGTGAGACGTGCGGTGCCATCGATCCATTCTGCGCGCAGTGCCAAACCCGACCCATCACTTGCCGAAAGCTCAAGACGGCGACGATGCGAAAGCGTGGCCATCTGCTCGCTGAGGTCTGGAAAACCAGCAGCGAGATAGCGTGACAACCGCGCCCAAGCCCCACCTTCACCTGTTGCCTCACCGGTGGCTCCAGCAAGCGAGGACAACAGCGCCTCGCCGCGGTCGTTAGCATCGACAAGGACGCTATCGCTGAAAAGAAAAACAGCATCCAGACGGTTGCCGCCCAATCCAGCATGCGGCGCGCGAAGAGGCGTGCGCATCAGGACGGCCGCAAGTAGAACGACCGCCAGGGCGGTGACGGCCGAACTCGCCAATACAACAAGCGCAGAGGCCAGGCTGCTTTCCATGATCGATCCTGCCAGGGATCCCGCGCGGGGACATCGGCACGAGCGTTGGAGAAACTGGTTAAACGCCCGTTAATCGCCCAGCCCGGCACGCCAACGGATCGTTCACATCGGCGGAATTGCGCCCATATTCCCCTCAAGAAGACGATTCTCGCCCAGTCTGGGGCGCGGCGCGGCCTCGATCTCGGCACGCGGCCATCGAACCTCTGCGATCGCGCCACTTACAGCTCCCAGCGCGTGCGCAGGCGCGGTGCGATTGCGAAAGCGCAGGCGCGCGCCTGAGCGTTCCAGGAGCGTCTTGGCAATGAACAGTCCCAAGCCCATGCCGTCATAGCCCGGCCGCTGCGGCGTCAGCGCGCCCGTCCGGCGGCGACGCAGGTAGGGTTCGCCAATTCTGCCCAGAAGCTCGGGCGGATATCCGGGACCATCGTCGCTGATCCGCAGCAGGATCGTATCGGCGTCCCATTCGGATTCAACCCAGACCGTGCTTGCTGCGAAATCGACTGCATTCTGGATAAGGTTGCGCAGGCCGTGGATGACTTCCGGCCGCCGCCAAATCTCGGGCATGCGGGAATCTGCACCAGGGGCGGATCTATGCTTGAACTGCACGGACTTGCCGCGATCGGAATGCGGGGCGGCAGCTTCGGCCAGGACCGCTTCCAATGGCGCCCGGCGCAGATGCAAATCGTCCTTGCCCGCCGGGCCCATCGAACGCAGGATCGCACGGCACCGATCAGCCTGTTCACGAATCAACTTCGCATCGGCACGCAGGTCCGCGTCTTCGAGCGCGTCGAACAACTCCGCGCTTGCCAGCTTGATGGTTGCCAAAGGCGTGCCCAGTTCATGCGCCGCGGCTGCGACGACAGCAGTCAGATCGGTCAACTTCTGCTCGCGCGCCAGTGCCATCTGCGTGGCAAGCAGCGCCTCGGCCATCGCGTGCTTTTCCGTCGCGACAGAGCGCGCATAGAGTCCGATGAAGCCGATTCCCGTGAGCAGCGCCAGCCAGTGACCGACAAGCAGCAGAAACGGCAATTCGACCGGACGCCCGTCGCTGAGGACCAAGGGCTCGTGGCTTACCGCCAGAAGTGTCGCGAGAAGCCCCGCGACGAATCCGACAATCAGAGTCGACCGCAGCTGCAACGTGGTCGCGGCAATCGTGACGGGCGCCAAAAGCAAGAGCGCGAACGGATTCGACAACCCGCCGGTCAAAAACAAAAGTACCGACAGTTGCGTCGTATCGAAGATCAGCGTCAGCAACACTTCGGTATCGGACAGCCTCCGATTGGGCGGGAAAACGTAGGCGCTGAGCAGATTCGACGCGATCGAGACAGCGACGACCAAGTATGCTAGGGCAATCGAAAAAATCAGTCCCAGCCAGAAATACGCAACCGTTATGGCCAGGAACTGTCCCAGAACCGCAAACCAGCGCACATGGGTCAGGGTTTGCAGCCGAACCCATTGGCCGCCGGTGTCACGGTTCATCAAGCCTGCGGTCGGGGCGTCCACCAAGCGTCCTGTTGTCGCGGTCGGGTTACCTGGCATTGTTAGTGCGCCTAGCTTGGGGCATCAAGAACAGCGCAACCTCCGGAGACGTCTATGATTCGGTACTACAGCATCGGGGCAGCGGCCTTCGTGGCGGCGCTTTTGGGTGTTCTGGGCTGGCTGGTCCTCGCCGATCGCGGCAGTGATCGTTACGCGCAATGCCGCGAAACGGCTATCGCCGGAGGGGCGGGTTCGGTCGGCGG
>SLKW01000481.1 GCA_007134405.1 Paracoccaceae bacterium | reverse complement strand
GGCGTGCCCACCGACAAGGCGTATTTCTACCCCGAGGGCGTCGAGGGGCTCTTCGAGATCTACTACGCCCCCGCCGACACCTTCGAGACGGTCAACACGCTCGGCCTGCCGCTCTATGCGCGCATGATCCCGGATCGCGACCGCGACGAGTGGGTACGGCTCGAGATCGAGTCGAACCCGCTGCCGATCTGCACCCGCCCACAGGTGCTGCGCTCGGCACGGCGGACGTGATGCAGGCCGTCGCCGCGGCGCTCGAGGCGCTGTTCCTCGACGGCAACATCGCCCGCGATGCGGTCTACATCGCGGACGGCGGCGTCCCGAAGCTCGTCCGCGCGGTCACGCGCCGCGCGGACGAGATCACCGGCTTCGGCGAGGCGCGGCTCTGGTCGGAGACCACGCGCGTCGATCTCCGCGTGGCGGAGGTGCCGGCCCCGCGCCCGGGCGACCGGATCGAGATCGAGGGCGAGGCCTTCCTCGTCCAGGGCGAGCCCGTTCGCGACCGCGAGCGGCTCGTCTGGACCGTAGGCCTGCGTCCAGCATGAAACTCAAGCTCGACGTCATGCCCGACCTCGTCGCTATGATGGCGGCCGAGATCCGGGCGGGCGAAAAGGCCGTCACCGCCGCCACGCGCGAGGCCGGCACCAGCCTCAAGGCCGCGTGGCGCGCGCAGATCACCGGCGCGGGGCTGGGGGCGCGGCTCGCTCGGACGATCCGCTCCGAGCAGTTTCCGAAGGGGAGGCCCAGCCTTAACGCCGCGGCGCTGGTCTGGTCGAAGGCGCCGGTCATCGTCGGTGCTCACAATACCGGGCCGCTGATCCGATCGCGGAACGGCTTCTGGCTGGCGATCCCTACGCCGGCCGCCGGACGTGGGTTTCGCGGAGGTCGGATCACCCCCGGCGAGTGGGAGCGCCGGTCGGGTCTGCGACTGCGCTTCGTCTATCGCCGCAGTGGCCCGAGCCTGCTGGTGGCCGAGGGACGGCTGAACGCCAGGGGCCGCGCAGTGGCGTCACGGTCGAAGACCGGCCGGGGCGTTGCCACCGTACCGATCTTCCTGCTGGTGCCGCAGGTGCAGCTGCCGAAGCGGTTGGATCTGGCAAGAGATGCCGGGCGGGCGCATCACGCGGTGCCGGGGCTGATCGTAGCGAATTGGGCAGATGGACGCATTCGGTGAGCGGCGGCACTTAATCTGAATGGCGGGCGCGATGCAATGAATCCAAGTGTTCAGGCTTTGTTGGGGTCGCTTCTCAACGAATGATTGTCTATAATCTAACTCACGACACCGAAAGTATCCCGGCAGTGGGCGCCGTCTTAAGGCACCTCACAGCAATACGCGGGAGCATGCCATGCCATTCTCCAAAGATGCTTGGAGCAAGGCGCGGGCGGGGGAGTCGCGCGCCGCAGCCCTGATTGAACGTTGTACCATCCGCCGCCAAGGTGAGGGTGCAGTCGAGCTTGTAATATCGGGAAAGGGTTTCGTTGCAGGCGCTGCGCCGCCACACGTTTTCGTCGAAGGCCGGCCGGCGAGGTCGGTGAAGGTTGAGAGCCCTGAGCGCGTCTTGGTCCGGCTCGACGCGGCGAAGGCCGGCGAGACAGTCGTGCTCGAACTCGCCCCGGTTGGAACGCTAGTCGGCCGCGCCGAGGAGGACACATAATGCCGCACCTGGTTAAGCCGCGCATCCTCGGCCCCGTCGGAATCGGCGACAACCAAATCTGGGTGAGCGCTCTTACACCGGGGGCCAATGTTGCAATCATGGAGCGCGGGCGGAAGATCGGCGAGATGGGGGCGAGTGATCCCGTTCTGGCGATCCCGGTTCGTGCGATCCGTCGGCCGATTCAGGCGGTTGCAAACATAGGCGGCGATGAGGCACGCAGCGACGAGGTTGAACCGCTCGCCGATCCCGGGCGAAGCGGCGAGGTGGCGAAGTGCGCCCGGCGCGACGTCGATTACGGATCCTTTCGAGTGCCTCGCAACGAGACGCCCGACGGCATTGATGGAGAGTTCAACGCGCCCCTACGGGGCAGGCTCTATCTCCCCTCGGCCGATGGCGCGCAGCCTCTACCGGGGCGGCGTCCACTAGTTATCATCGCGCACGGCCACTGGTGGGACGACGAGGAGGACAAGGAAAGCTACCTCGGTTACGCTTGGCTCGCCGAGCAACTTGCCTCTTGGGGTATCGCCGTCTGTTCGATCGCGCTTGACGTGGTGAACCGTGAAACCGGAGCCAACAAGCAGCAATGGAGCCGGGGCGAGGTAGTACTGAGGATGATTACGCGGCTCCTGCGGGATCGGACGGTGATGCGATCGCTGGATGGAGACCGTATCGCGCTGATCGGGCATTCTATGGGCGGCGAGGGCGTTGTGCTGGCGCAGGAGTTAAACCTGCGGCGCGGCAGAAGCCGGGGTATCCGTGGCGTGGTCAATCTCGCGCCGACAAATTACCGGCCAGAGATCGGCGCACGGTCAACCGCCTACCTGCAAATCCATGGCAGCGAGGACTACCTGCTCGGATGGGCGACGGGCGAAAAGCCGCGCTTCGGCGGCTTCAGGCTCTACGAGCGGGCCTGGCGATCGCGGAGCCTGGTCTGGGTCTACCGCGCCGGGCACGACGCCTACAATTCGGTTTGGTGGGAGGGGCGCAGCTCGACCGACAGCCCGAGGAACGATATCCTCGACGCAGAAGATCAGCGCCAAATAGCGCGCGCATTCATTACGGCATTTCTCGCCGACGTGCTGTTAGGCGATGAGCGCTACCGGGGCTATCTCGCCGGTCCGACGGTTCCACCTTCCGTGGCCAAGTTCGAATTTCGCCGGCAGCACCAAGGTGCCGATGTCGAGGTGATCGACGACCATGGCAATGCCAACGAGCAACTCCTGCTGCCGGAGGAGGCGCCTGACAAAGCGACCAACCGCCGCGGCGAGAACGTAGCCGCGCTTGGCTCGGAGCTTGAGCGCTGGGAGCTCGTTGAACATGTCACGTTAGCGCACAGCGCACAGGGTACACGCGGCCTCGATTTGGCGTGGCGCGGACGGGACGTAACCTACGTTGCCAGTCTCGGTGGGATCTCGGTCAGTCCGGAAGGATCACTGGCGCTACAGATCGCGCAGCATTATGAGGAACGCGACCGCGAACCGGACGAGACGTGGAACGAGATCGGGGCCGATATCGACCTCGAAGTCGAGCTTTCCGACGGGCGCGAGCGCGCGCGTATGCACCTTGGGGCGGTGGCGCCGGTGGGCTATCCCTATCCGGCTTTGAATGTGCTGATCGTGTTCCAGACTATCCGACTGCCGTTCGACGCCTTTCTTGCGGTCAACCCAGCGCTCGACCTCGACGGGCTACGGGAGCTTCGGCTTTCGTCCGGCCTGCCGCCCGGCCGCGCAGGGCGGGTCTTGATCGACGACATTGAGTTTGCGACGACGCCTGTTACTCAACCCTCGCGGATAGCGTTGTTGCGCGCAAATGTCTTGCGCACCGGGTTTGGGCCGCCAACCGATTTCATAGACGCGGAAGTAGTGGTCCAACTATCCGACCGGCCGGGCGAAACCTTTGGCCTTCAGCTGCGCCGTGGTCCGAACCTTGCACCGGCGCAAGCCAAGTTAGCCATGCTGCGGGCAGCGCTCAGCGACGGAAAGCCAGTCGCGCTCGCGCATCGTTGGGTAGGGCCGACCGTACGCGAGATTCTGCGTGTGATCCAGCGATAGACCGAAACAGGAGGAGGAATCCGATGGCAAGAATCCGCCGTGAGGGCCGCATGAAATTGCTACGGGCGCATGTCCGGGGCACGAGATTTGGACCTGGTCACGACCAGATCGATGTCGAATTTGTCGCCGAGATTTCCGCTGAGCCGCACCGCTTTGGCGCAACGCTACGCAACGATGCTCGTCGGCCATCGCACGAGGCGATGTTTCAACTCCTGCGCGATGGTTTAGTGCACAACCTTAGCACGACTGTCGAATACGATATCGATGACGGAAAAAACAACGGTCTACTGGTTCGAGTTGAACTCCGCCCGTGATGCGGTGGAGCACGGACTCCAGTCGTCTGCTTGCCGAGTCGGCCATCATTCCGGACCGCGCTGCGGGCCAAACTGATCTGGAGGGCAGCGGAGCGGCAGGATTATGACTAACGATTTACTACGGATAGCAAAGTCCACGTCCGTTCACAGCTTCTATGCCGCATGTCAGATAGCCTGGGGAAACGACCGTGCCCACCGCCCGCGAGACCATCCTCGCTACGCTGCACGCGCGGCTTTCGACGCTGCCCGCCATGGCCCTCCGCGGAGAGATCCTACCGGAACGCGTACCCGCAGCGGGCATCCTAATCTTGCGTGACGGCGAGCCGGGAGAGCCGGAGGTGACGCTCTCGCCGCTCGCCTACCACTACCGGCACCGCGCCGAGATCGAGGCGGTCGTGCAGGGCGTAGACCGTGACTCCGCATTCGACAGCCTGTGCACCAGCATCGGTGCGGCACTCGCCGCCGACCGCACGCTGGGCGGCCTCTGCGACTGGGTCGAGGCCGAGGCGCCGCGGCCGGTCGATCTGCCGGTCGAGGGCGCGGCCAGCCTGAAGGCGGCGGTGATATCCGTGATCCTGCACTACACCACGGCAGATCCATTGGCCTGACAATCGACCTCAGCACGTGCCGTAGTAGTTGCGCGAGAAGTGGCAGTATTCGCGGGCGACGCCGGCGCGGATCATCGCCGCGGTGATGTCGACGCCGCCGGGCAGGAAGCACTGTCCAACGAGCCGTAGCGGTCGATGTCGCGAATCTCGCAAACCACCAGCCTGCCCGCAGCGATCCGGGTGAGTTCGGCGGTCGCCTCCGCACCACCGGCCTGGTTCCATTCCGGAGCATCCAGTCCCCAGATGCGAATTGGCCTGTCGGAGAAGCTGGCGATGAATGTATCCCCGTCGATAATGCGGGTGACTGTTCCCGAGAGCCGGCCGTGCCGCGACGCCTCCTGGCGTGGTGCTGCGGGTCGCCTCTGGTCATACGCTTGCGAAGCAGCGGCCCGGGTTTCCTGAAGCACACGCCGGGCATCGTCGCGCAAGCCGAGTTCGCCGGCATACTTGCTTGCTCCGAATAGCGCCGCGAGAAGTACAGCCGTCTGCCAGAGGGGAAAGCGGCGCCGGACGCGGGGCGCAGGCTCGGAACCCGAACTCTCCATCGAACAGCCCTCACCATCTACTGACACACCGGATACCGAGAGCAGTTTCCAAGCGGACCGCGGCGAGAATGTGTCACCGGTTTGTGCAGAACGTGGCCGGCGCCAGCGCATCGAAGCTCAATATCAACCATGGAGATCCCCATGCCACGCGCAGTTGGCGCGCGGGCGCAGATGGCGCTCGCGTTCGAGACGACCTACGGCACGCCGCCCGCGGGCGGCTTTGTGCGGATTCCCTTCGCCAGCGCCACACTCGGCGCGGACCAGCCGCTCCTGTCGAACGAGCTTCTCGGCTACGGCCGCGATCCGCTGCCACCGATCAAGGACGCGCTGACCGCCGACGGCAATGTGGTCGTGCCGATCGACGCGCAGGCGTTCGGTTTCTGGCTGAAGGCCGCCTTCGGCGATCCGATCACGACCGGCGCCGAGGCACCCTTCAGCCACGAATTCCGTTCGGGCGCCTGGACGTTGCCGTCGCTCTCGATCGAGACCGGCATGCCCGAGGTGCCGCGCTTCGCGATGTATTCGGGCTGCGTGCTCGACACGCTGAGCTGGCAGATGCAGCGTGCGGGGTTGCTGACCGCGACCGCGAGCCTCGTCGCGCAGGGCGAGGCCGTGGCGGCCAGTTCCGCCGCGGGGACGCTCGCCGAGATCGGCCTCCAGCGCTTCGGTCATTTCAACGGCTCGATCGCGCGCAACGGCGCACCGCTCGGCAACATCGTCTCGGCCGAGATCACCTACGCCAACAATCTCGACCGGATCGAGACCATCCGCGCGGACGGCCACATCGATGGCGCGGATCCCTCCATCGCCGCGCTGACCGGCCGGGTCGAGGTGCGTTTCTCGGACGCGGTTCTCCTGGGCCAGGCCATTGCCGGTGATCCGTGCGAGCTCAGCTTCGGCTATACCCTGCCCTCAGGCGAAAGCCTGACGCTCGTCGCGCACGCCGTCTACCTGCCGCGCCCGCGGATCGAGATCCCGGGGCCGCAGGGCATCCAGGCCAGCTTTGACTGGCAGGCCGCGCGACACGCGGGCGTCGGCCGCATGTGCACCGTCACCCTCGTCAATGGTGTCGAGGGCTATCAAGGCTAGCGGCACTTGGTTGTTCCATGCCGGCCTACGTCCTCACCAAGGCAGCTCATAGCCCTCGGCATGCCAGAAACCGCCACTGTTCTGAAGGTCCAGTGCGTCGATGCGCTCGATCAGCCCGCGAGCCGCTTCCACTGGAGGGATCCCATTTCCACCCGTCAGTTCGGTTGCGACCATGCCGGGATGAAGCAAAGCGACGGCGACGCCCTGCGACATGAGCTGGTGTCTGAGATTGGTGCCGATCTGATTGACGGCGGCTTTCGAGGCCCGGTACCCGTACCAGCCGCCCGAACTGTTGTCGCCGATCGATCCCATCCGGCTTGTAACGATGGCAACCTTCGATCCTTCGTGAAGGTTGTCGGCAAGTGCCTCGGTGACCCTGAGCGGGCCCAGTGCGTTCACCACGAACTGCTCCAGGATCGCGCTGTAATCGAGACTGCCGAAGGCGTCTCTCCTCATGATGCCGGCATTGTTGATAATTACGTCCAACGGTTCGTCGGCAATTTCGCGCTTCAGGCGTTCTATCGACTGGGCATCGCTGACGTCGATCGCATCGATGATGCGCACCCCGAGTTCCTTGAGTTCAGCGCTAGGCGTCCTGCAGACGGCGATGACGTCGTCGCCGCGCGCACTCAGTTGCGCGCAAAGCTGAAGGCCAATGCCTCTGTTGGCGCCTGTGATGAGGATTATTGACACGGAGATGCTCCTTCGAGTCCAGGTTGGTTCGAGAGCATTACATATAGGCGGCTCTCCGACGCCGGCTGCCGAGCTTAACTGATCAACGCCCCGGCTGCAGAGAATCTCTCCTCGACTGGTACTTCAGGACCGAGATCCGGATCTCGGTCATTCAGATCCGGCAGGCGCGCAACGATAGCAGCCAGTTCGTCGCGCGCCCTGGCTCAGCACCCGACCACCAATGGAGACGCTAGGATATGCTCAAACTTGACCTCACCCCCGAGCCACGCTGGCATGACCTCGCCCCCGGCGTGCGGGTGCAGCTGCGCCCGCTCACTACCGCGCTGATGGTGGCCGCGCGCAGCGACGCGGTGGTCGAGACCCTGCCCGAGACGGCGAGCGACGAGGAACGCGCGCTCGTCTTCGCGCGGGCGCTCGCACGGCGCGCCGTGCTGGCCTGGGAGGGCGTGGGCGATGCCGAGGGTAACCCGATCGAACCGAGCCCCGAGGCGATCGATGCGCTCCTCGACATCTGGCCGATCTTCGAGGCGTTCCAGCTGAGCTACGTCTCCAAGGGCCTGCTGCTGGAGCAGGAAAAAAACGCCTCCGCGCCCTCGCCGACTGGTTCTACGGCGGGGGCGACGGCTACTGCGACGCGTGCACGGGACCGTGCCCGGACTGCCCGGCCCGACTGAACCGGCCGGTCACGCTCGAGGGCTGGCAGGTCTGGGATCTCGCGCAGCGTCTCGGCGGGCAGCTCCGCGCGATCCCCGGCGCCGTGATCGGCTGGGACATGGGCGCCGCGCTGGCGCTCGCTGACGCGCTGGGCGTGTCGCCCGCGGCCGCGGCCGAACTCCTGCCCGTCATCGAGGCGGTGATGGTGGGCAAGCTCAACGAACGGATGGATGTCGCGCATGGCCGAGAAGAGGGTTAGCGTCCGCCTCGCGGCGACGGGCGGGCGGCAGGTCCGAAACGAGCTCGAAAGCGTCGGCGAGGCCGGCAAGCGTGGCTTCGGCCGGCTCAGCCAGGAGATGGAGGCGGCGAACCGGCGGCTCGCGGGCTTCGCGCGCCGCGTGCGCGTGGCGGCTGCCGCCGCGGTCGCCGCAGCCACGGCAGCGGGTGTGGCCATGATCCGCTCGGGCCTGCAGACCGTGGACGCGCAGGCCAAGCTTGCCGCCTCGCTCGACACCACGGTCGCGAGCATCCAGGTGCTCGAGCGCGCGGGCGATCTGGCCGGCGTGTCGATGGGCCAGATCGAGCAGGCGACCGCGCAACTGACCCGGCGGCTGAGCCAGGCCGCCGCGGGTGCCGGACCCGCCGTGGATGCCCTGCGCCGCCTGCGACTCTCGGCCGGAGAGTTGCAGGCCATGCCGCTCGACCAGCGGATCGCGCTGATCCAGGACCGGCTGGCAGAACTCGTGCCCGCGGCGGAACGCGCCGCCGTTGCCTCGCAGCTCTTCGGTGACCGCGCAGCGCTCGTGTTCACCCGCATTGATACCGCCACGCTCCGGCAGGCCACGCAGGACGTCCGCGACTTCGGTGTCGTGGTCTCCGATCAGGACGCTCGCCAGATCGAACGAACCAATGACGCCATCTCGCGCCTCGGGCTGATCTGGCGCGGGCTCTCGAACCAGCTGGCTGTCGCTGCCGCCCCCGCGCTGGAGGCCGTCGCCGAGGCCATGGCAACGGTCGCGCGCACCACCGGCCCGCTCGGGATCGCCATCCGGGGCCTCTTCGACAACCTCGGCCGCCTTGCCAGCATCGCCGGCACCTTCGCCGCCTTCATGGCCGGCGGCTGGGTCGCCGGACTGGCGGCGGCGGCGCTGTCTGTACGTGGCCTCGCCACCGCGCTCGTCCTCCTGCGCGGCGCGCTCATTCGCACCGGCATTGGCGCGCTGATCGTCGGTGCGGGGGAGCTGGTCTACCAGTTCTCCCGCCTTGTTGCCGGCGCCGGTGGGTTCGGCAACGCGCTGGAGCTGATGGGCAATGTGGCGCGGGCCGTTTGGGACGGGATCAGGACCACAATGGGCGCGCTCGTCGACGATTTCCGGGCGTTGCGCGCGGATATCGAGGGGATCTGGACGCGTCTCATGGCCTTCCTGGCGGGCAAGTGGGCCGACTTCCTCGGTACGATCGCGCCCACTTTCAACGCCGTGGTCGATCAGATCGGCACCGAGTTGCGGATCGACACACTCGCCGCGCAGGCGCAGGCATCGATGCTGGAGCATGCCGCGGGCAATGCCGGCACCATGGCCGGGCGCTTCCGCCAGCGCGCGGCCGACACCCGCGCGGGAGCCTTCGACGGGGTGCGCGAGGCGGTGGCCGCCCTCGCCGCGGCGGTCCGTGGCTCCGGTGAGGAGACCGGGAGTGCCCTCGACGCCGCTGCGGACGGGGCGCAGCGCGTCGCCGAGGCGCTGGACGAGGCTGAGTCCGCGGCGGGTCGCGCGGGCACCGCCGGGCGGCAGGCGGGGACCGAGACGGCAGCCGGCGCCGAGGACGCGCTGACCGGCTGGGAGGCGGTGACCACCGCACTCGCG
>SLKW01000105.1 GCA_007134405.1 Paracoccaceae bacterium | reverse complement strand
GCGGGGCCCAACGCGAGGAGGGTTGTGCGCGAAGCGCACAGCCGGACGAGGGGCGGGAGCCCGCCCGGAGCCTGGCGGACGCCGGCGCGGCGGCGATGGGTGCCGCCACGTCCGCTCTCACATCCGCTGCCCCTTCGTCAGCCGTGTCAGCAGCGCGCGGGCGTCCTTGAGCACCGTCTCGCGCCGCCCCTCGTCCATCCGGTCCCAGGTACGGTACATCTGGGCCATGCGGGGGTTCTTATCGAACCGGGCGCGGTGGCGGTCGAGGAAGTGCCAGTAGAGGAGGTTGAAGGGGCAGGCGTCGGGGCCGGTCTTGTCCTTCACCTTGTAGGCGCAGCCCCGGCAATAGTCGGACATCCGGTCGATATAGGCGCCCGAGGAGACATAGGGTTTCGAGCCCAGCGTTCCGCCGTCGGCGAATTGCGACATGCCGAGCGTGTTCGGCGCCTCGACCCATTCATAGGCGTCGGCATAGACCGAGAGGTACCAGTCGTGGACCTGGCCCGGGTCGATGCCCGCCAGCAGCGCGAAATTGCCGGTGACCATCAGCCGCTGGATGTGGTGGGCATAGGCGTGCTCGCGGGTCTGCTCGACCACGGCCTTCACGCAGGCCATGTCGGTCTGCCCGTCCCAGTAGAAGCCCGGCAGGTCGCGGTCGTGCCCCAGCGCGTTCTGCGCGGCATAGCCCGGCCCGTGCAGGTCGTAGATGCCGCGCACGTATTCGCGCCAGCCGAGGATCTGGCGGATGAAGCCCTCGGCCGAGTTGATCGGCACGTCGCCCGCCTCATAGGCCGCCTGCGCGGCGTCGCAGACCTCGGCCGGGGTCAGGAGGCCGAGGTTCAGGTAAGGCGCGAGAAGCGCGTGGTGCAGGAACGGGTCATTCGCCAGCATCGCGTCCTGGTAGGTGCCGAATTCGGGCAGGTGATGGGCCACGAAATCGCGCAGGCATTCCAGCGCGCCCTGCCGGTCGGTGGCGAACCAGAAAGGCTCGGTCGCGCCGAAATGGCCGCCGAAGCGGTCCTTGACCAGGGCGATCACGGCCTCGGTCACGGCGCAGGGGCGGTGGCGGCGGGGGGGCTTGCGCAGAAGGTCGTCGCGGGCCGGCTTGCGGTTGTCGTGGTCGAAATTCCACTGGCCGCAGGCCGGGTCGTCGCCGTCCATCAGATAGCCGCTGCGCTTGCGCATCATGCGGTAGAAATGCTCCATGCGCTGGACCTTCCGTCCTTCGGCCCAGTCGGCGAAGACCTCGGGCGGGCAGAGGAAGCGGTCATCGGGGCAGACCGTGACCTTGAGCGGCAGGTCAGCCAGCGCCTGGCGCAGGCGCCATTCGCCGGGCTGGGTGGCGAGCACGCGGTCGGTCCCCTCCGCCTCGGCCCGGCGGAGAAGCTCGCCCGCGATGGAGCCCGCGTTGTCCGCGTCGTCGAGCGGTGTGTAGGCGACGCGCCAGCCATCGGCGCGCAGGGCCTCGGCGAACTTGCGCATGGCGGCCAGCACCAGGATGATCTTCTTGGGGTGGTGGCGGACATAGGTGGCCTCGTCCATCACCTCGGCCATGACCACGAGGTCGCGGTCGCGGTCGGCCCGCGCCAGCGCGCCGGCGCCCCTGTTGAGCTGGTCGCCCAGAACGAGGACGAGGCTCACCAGGCGACGTCCTTGCCCGCCCAGTCGAAGAAGCGGCCGGTCTGCTCGGGCGTCAGGTCCTCGACGACCGACCAGAGGTTGCGCGCCGCCTCCTCGGGCGGGACGGCGGGGTGGCGGCCGAGGTATTTTTCGGTGAAGGGGGTGGCGACGGTGCCGGGATGCAGGGCGACGCAGACAAGCTGGCGGTGCGTGCGGCCCAGTTCGATCGACGCGCAGCGGACGATCTGGTTGAGCGCGGCTTTCGAGGCGCGGTAGGCATACCAGCCCCCCGCCCGGTTGTCGCCGATCGAGCCGACGCGGGCGGAAAGCGCCGCGAAGGTCGCGGGCCGGTCGCGCGGCAGAAGCCGTGCGCCATGCTTGAGCAGCAGCGCCGGCCCGGTGGCGTTGAGCGCGAATTGCGCCGCGAAGGCCCCGGCGTCGAGGTCGCGCAGGGACTTTTCGGGGCCGTGCGCTCCGATTTCCAGCGCGCCGGTCGCGACCCAGATCGCGTCGAACTCGCCCTCCAGCGCGCCGAGATGCGCGGCGACGCTGTCTTCGCGGGTGACGTCGAGCCCGTCGGCGCTGCGCGACAGGCCGGTGACCTCGGCGCCGCGCGCCTCGGCCTCGGCGGCGAGGGCGGCGCCGATCCCGCCGGAATCGCCGATGATGAGAACCTGCATGTCGCCTCCTTTCACCGGGCTCAGATAGGCGGCGGCGGTGCCGCGTCCAGCGATTGACAGCGCCGGGGCCGCGCCACAGGGTGGCCGCAAACGGAGGAGCGCATGACGATACCCTACCTGACCGCCGCCGAATGCGACCCGCTGATGGACTGGATGGCGCTGACCGACGCGATGATCGAGGGCCACCGGATGCCGCCGGCCGATCTGCGCGACGTGCTTCTGGCCCGCGGCGAGGACCGGCTTCTGTCGCGCGCGGCCTGGATCGACGGGCTGGGCGTGGGGGTGAAGTCGGTGACCGTCTTTCCCGGCAACCCGGCGCAGGGGCGGCCCAGCATCCACGGCGCGATGCTGGTCTTCGACGACGCGACCGGCGCGGTCGAGGCGGTGATCGACAACGCGCTGGTGACGCGCTGGAAGACGGCGGGCGATTCGCTGCTGGGCGCGCGGCTGCTGGCGCGTAAAGGGGCGCGGCGGCTCCTGATCGTGGGCGCGGGCACGGTCGCGGCGTCGCTGATCGAGGCCTATGGCGCGCTGATCGACGGGGTCGAGATCAGCGTCTGGGCGCGCCGCCCCGAACAGGCCGAGGCGCTGGCCGGGCGCTATCCGGGGGTGCGCGCCGCGCCGGATCTGGAGGCGGCGGTGACGGCGGCCGAGATCGTCGCGACCTGCACGATGGCGCGCGAGCCCCTGATCCGGGGCGACTGGCTGCAGCCCGGCCAGCATCTGGACCTGATCGGCGCCTTCACCCCCGAGATGCGCGAGGCCGACGACACGGCAATGAGGCGGTCGCGGATCTTCGTCGACAGCCGCGCCACCACCATCGGCCATATCGGCGAGCTGACGATCCCGATGGCGGCGGGCGTGATTTCCGAGGCCGACGTGCTGGGCGATTTCCACGACCTGGTCGCGGGACGGGCCGGGCGGCGGTCCGACGAGGAGATCACGCTCTTCAAGAACGGCGGCGGCGCGCATCTGGACCTGATGACCGCGCGGATGATCCTGGACCGCTGGAGAGCGGCGCAGAAGTCCTGACGTCGCGGGGCTGTCCCCGCCCGCTCAGGAGGCCGGCGCGGCGTCGAAATCGGCCTGCAGCCGGGCCTCGCCGGCGCGCAGCGGCCCCTCGGCGCGGTCGAAGCGCAGCCAGGCGAGGCCACGCTCGCCCGAGACGGTATGCAGCGTGCCGGCGGGCTTGCCGGTTTCGGTCACGACCTCGGCGCCGGGCTCGGCCGCCCCCTCGATCCGGACGCGGACGAGGCCCTTTCTGAGCGTCGTCTTGTGGCGCATCCGCGCGGTGACCTCCTGGCCCACATAGCAGCCCTTGCGGAAATCGACGCCGCCCAGGCGCTCGAACCCCATTTCCAGGATGAAGCTGTCGTTCGGGACCAGTTCGACGCCGGATTCCGGCACGCGCGCGGCGATGCGCAGCGCGTCCCAGTCGATGGCCGCGCCCTGCGACAGCGCCGCGCCGTAAAGCCGCCAGCCGAGCGTGGGGTCGCGCGGGTCCGCCAGAGCACCCGCCGGCGCGGGGCCGATGCCACGGGTGACGGGCATCTCCGTCCGCGCGATCGCCACCTTCGAGCGCAGCTTGTAGAGCGCGAAGCGTCTTTCCAGATCCGCCGCCAGCCCCTCGGCCACGTCGATCAGAACCGCTTCGCCATCGGCGACCAGGAAGAAATCCGCCAGGTACTTGCCCTGCGGCGTCAGCAGCGCGGCGTAAAGGATGCCGCGTTCGGCCAGCTTGTTCACGTCCTGCGTCACCATGCCCTGCAGGAACGCGGTGCAGTCGGGCCCGGTCACGCGCAACAGGACGCGGCCGGGATCGGGCGCGCAGCGGGCGGCGGGGTCGAGCGTGGAATCGGCAGCGGGCCGGGGCGCGGCTTGGGTCATCGGGGGCCTCCTTCGTTGGCGGAATATATGCGTCTTCGCCCACGCGAACAGCCCCCCGCCCGCCCCGCCGCCTGCACCCCGGGGCCGATTGACCCGGTCGGGCCGTCCTCCTAAGGTGCCGGCAATCTTGCACAGGTTCAGGAGTTACCGCGTCATGACGCTCGCCCACGGCCGGCCCTATCTTGCGATCCCCGGCCCCTCGGTCGTGCCCGACCGGGTGCTCGCGGCCATGCACCGCCCGGCGCCCAACATCTACGAGGGCGCGCTGGTCGAGATGGTCGACACGCTCTGGGCCGACCTGAAGACGGTGGCGCAGACCCGCGGCCATGTCGCGCTCTACATCGCCAACGGCCATGGCGGCTGGGAGGCGGCGAGCGCCAATGTCTTCAGCCGCGGCGACAGGGCGCTGGTCCTGGCTACGGGCCGCTTCGGCATCGGCTGGGGCGAGTCGATGCGCGGCCTGGGGGTCGAGACCGAGGTGCTGGATTTCGGCCGCGCCGCGCCCGCCGACCCCGACCGCGTGGCCGAGGCCCTGCGCGCCGACCGCGCGCACCGGATCAAGGCCGTGGCCCTGACCCATGTCGACACCGCTACCAGCGCCAAGAACGACATCCGGGCCATCCGCCGCGTGCTCGACGACCTCGGCCACCCGGCGCTTCTGATGGTCGATTGCATCGCCGCGATGGGCTGCGACGAATTCCGCATGGACGATTGGGGCGTCGATGTCGCCGTGGCGGCCAGCCAGAAAGGGCTGATGGTGCCGCCGGGGCTGGCCTTCATCTGGTTCTCGGACCGGGCGCGCGACGTTGGGCGCAAGGCCGATCTGCGCAGCCCCTACTGGGACTGGGAACGCCGCGCCTTCGGAGAGCAGTTCTACCAGTATTTCGGCGGCACCGCGCCGACGCATCACCTGTTCGGCCTGCGCGAGTCGCTGGACATGCTGGTGCACGAGGAAGGGATCGAGGCCGCCTGGGCGCGCCATGCGCGGCTTGCGCGCGCCGTCTGGGCGGCGGGCATGGCCTGGTCGCAGGAGGGCGCATTCCGGCTCAATATCGCCGAGCCCGCGGCGCGCGGGCACGCGGTCACCGCGATGCGGCTGGCCAGCCCCGACGGCACCCGCCTGCGGCGCTGGTGCGAGCACGAGGCCGGCGTGACGCTGGGCATCGGTCTGGGAATGGCCGAGCCCGGCACGCCCGAAGCCGACGCCTTTTTCCGGCTCGCGCATATGGGGCATGTCAACGCGCACATGGTTCTGGGCGCGCTTTCGGTCATGCAGGCGGGGATGGCGGCGCTGGGGATCGCGCACGGGAGCGGCGCCCTCGACGCCGCCACCGAGGCGCTGCGCGATCAGGCCGGGAGCGAGACGGCCGCGCCCCCGGCGGCACGCATGGCGAGCGCGATCTGACGCCGCCGCTTTGCCAAGGCATCGGAACCGCCAGCCCGGATCCGAGACAGGATTGCGGGAAAAAACCTGCCGTCCGGCACTTTTGACGGGTGAAACCCGGCCCCATATGCGCCATCCTGGCCCGGCGCACCGCAACGAACCGGCGCAGGCCAGGCGGCGCGGCGGAAGACACAGGCAGGAGGACAGGCATGGGCATCACGCAGACGATATGGGCCGATCCGGTCGACTACCTGCGCGTGATGACGCCGCAGGACCCGGTCCTGTTTCTGTCCCCCGCAGCGCTACAGGCGCAGGGGCAGCGATTTCTGACCGGCTTTCCGGGCTTCGTGACCTATGCCGTCAAGGCCAATCCCGAGGAGGCGGTGATCATCAACCTGGCGGCGGCGGGGATCGGCGGGTTCGATGTCGCCTCGCCCGAGGAGATCCGGCGCATCCGCCGGCTCGTGCCCGGCGCGGCGCTGCACTTCAACAATCCCGTCCGCGCGCGGCACGAAATCGCCGTCGGCGTGGCCGAGAACGTGCATTCGTATTCGGTCGATTCGCTTTCGGAACTGGACAAGCTCTTCGCGCGGGTGCCGCTGGTCAACGGCCTCGGCCAGCCGGTCGAGATCACCGCGCGCTTCAAGCTGCCGGTGGCGGGCGCGGTCTACGATTTCGGCGCCAAGTTCGGCGCGACCGAGGATCTGGCGACCGAGATCCTGGCCCGCATCGCGTCGCGGGGCTATGTGCCGTCGCTCACCTTCCATCCGGGCACGCAATGCACCGACCCGGCCGCGTGGGAGGCCTATATCCACGCCGCGCGGCGCATCGCCGAGGGCGCGGAAACGCGGATCGCGCGGCTCAATGTGGGCGGCGGCTTCCCCTCGCACCGGATCCGGGCCGAGATGCCCTCGCTCGCGGCGATCTTCCACTTGATCGGGCGCGTCACCCACGAGGTCTTCGGCGACGACGCCCCGACGCTGGTCTGCGAACCCGGCCGCGCACTGGTCGCCGATGCGATGGCGCTTCTGACGCGGGTCAAGGCGGTGCGCGACGGGCTGCACGTCTTTCTCAACGACGGGATCTACGGGGCGATGGCGGAACTGCCGCTGATGGGCGCGCTCGACCGGATCGCCGCCTTCGCGCCCGACGGCACGCCGCGCACGGGCGAGCCGCAGCGCCGCGTCGTCTTCGGCCCGACCTGCGACAGCGTCGACCGCCTGCCCGGCGAGGTGGCGCTGCCCGCCGACCTGCAGGAGGGCGACTATCTGGTCGTGCAGGGCATGGGCGCCTATTCGGTCGTCACCAATACCCGCTTCAACGGCTTCGGCGCGCTGTCGCTGGAAATGGCCCTGTCGCTGGAGCCCTAGGCGACAGGCGACGCGGCCCGCCCCTTGCCCCTGCTCTCCGCCTCGCTATCCTCCGGCCCCAGCACGAAGGGGGCAACATGCGGGCATTCGGACAATCGCAGGGCGGCACACGCAACGAGGATATCCGGTTTCTCACGGGGCGCGGGCGATACCTGGCCGACATCATGCCCGAGGGCACGCTGAGCGCGGTCTTTCTGCGCGCGCCGGTGGCGCATGGCCGGATCACCGAACTGGACCTGGCCGCGGCGCGCGACATGCCCGGCGTCGCCGGCATCTGGACTTGGGACGACCTGGACGCGGCCGGCGTCACCGGCACGATCTGGGCGGTGGCGGCGAAGGACGAGCGCGGCCTGAGCGGCGCCACCCCGCACCGCCCCGCGCTGGCGCGCGGAGTCGTGCGGCATCTGGGCGAGCCGGTGGCGCTGATCGTCGCCGAGAGCCGCGAGCAGGCGCTCGACGCGGCCGAGGCGATCATGCTCGACATCGACCCCCTGCCCGTCGCGATGGACCTCACCCCCGAGGGCGCGCCGATCCATGAGGGGATGGAGAGCCGGCTGGGCGTCGACTGGCAGAAGGGCGATGCCGAGGCGGTGGCGGCGGCCCTTGCGCAGGCGGCGCATGTCACCCGACTGACGGTGCGGCAGAACCGGGTGACGGCCGCCAGCCTGGAGCCGCGCGTGGCCTTTGCCGAATGGGACGGGCAGCGGCTGCATTTCGCCTTCAACGGCCAGGGCGTGTGGAACATGAAGCGCGAACTGGCGAAGCTTTTCGGCCTCGACCCCGAGGCGGTGCGCGTGACCACGCCCGATGTGGGCGGCGGCTTCGGCATGAAGGTGATGATCTATCCCGAGCACGTGGCGCTGGCCCATGCGGCGCGGGTGCTGGCGCGGCCGGTCGGCTGGGTGCCGGATCGCGGCGAGTCGATGCTGTCGGACAATGGCGGGCGCGATCTGGAGAGCGAGGCCGAACTGGCCTTCGACGCCGATCACCGTCTGCTTGGCTACCGGGTGCGGACGCGCTTCAACCTCGGCGCCTACAACTCGCAATTCGGGCAGAACATCCAGTCAGAACTGTTCTCGAAGGTGCTGACCGGGGTCTACGACATGCCTTGCGCGCACCTGGCCGCGCAGGGCATCTACACCAACACCACCCCCGTCGATGCCTATCGCGGCGCCGGCCGGCCCGAGGCGATCACGCTGCTGGAGCGCGCGATGGACATGGCGGCGCGCGAACTGGGGGTTTCGCCGTTCGAGTTGCGGCGGAAGAACCTGATTGCGGCCGATGCCTTTCCCTACACGACGCCGATGGGCGTGACCTATGACGTGGGCGATCTTGCCCGCGTCCTGGCGCGCGCCGAGGAGCTGGGCGACGTGGCGGGCTTCGCCGCGCGGCGGGCCGAGAGCGAGGCGAAGGGCAAGCTGCGCGGGTTGGGCCTTGCCTTCTACATCGAATCGATCCTTGGCGAGGATGCCGAGAACGCGGCGCTGGAGTTCCGCGAGGACGGGACCGTCGCGCTTCTCGTCGGCACGCAGTCGAACGGCCAGGGGCACGAGACGGTCTATGCCCGCTATCTGGCCGATCTGACCGGGATCGAGGAGGCGCGGATCGAAGTCGTTCAGGGGGACAGCGACCGGATCGCGCGCGGGGGCGGCACCGGGGGCTCGCGCTCGGTCACGGTGCAGAGCTTCGCCACGCATGCGATGGCCGAGACGATGGTCGCGGCGTTTTCGGCCTTCCTGGAAGAGGTGCTCGATGCCGGGCCCTTTACCTTCGAGGACGGCACGTTTCGCGCGCCGAACAGCAACCGTCGCCCGACGCTGATCGAGGCTGCGGACCTGGCCCGCGCCCGGGGGCGCGAGGATCTGCTGCGCCACGAGACGCGGGCGAAGCTGCCGGGGCGGTCGTTCCCGAACGGCGTGCATCTCTGCGAGGTCGAGATCGACCCCGAGACGGGGGCGCTGCGGCTGGACCGCTACCTGGCGGTGGACGATTTCGGCACCCTGATGAACCCGGCGCTGGCGATCGGACAGGTGCATGGCGGCGTCGCGCAGGGCTTCGGACAGGCGGTGGCCGAGGAGATCCGGTTCGACGAGGACGGCCAGCTTTTGAGCGGCAGCTTCATGGATTACGGACTGCCGCGCGCGGTCGACCTGCCCTTCTTCGGCTTCGAGAGCGTGCCGACGCCCTCGGCCTACAACCCGATGGGGATGAAGGGCTGCGGCGAGGCGGGCACGGTGGGGGCGCTGGCGGCGATCTGCAACGGCGCGCTCGACGCGCTCTGGGCGCGCGGGGTGCGGCGGGTGGACATGCCGCTCACCCCGGCGCGGATCTGGTCCTGGCTGCGCGCGGCCGAAGGCGAGGGCGCCGGCTGATCGGCGCAGCTTGGGTGCGCGGCGGCACGGTCCGCTGGCGGACCATTCGTCAAGTATTTGATATCACGTAACGATACGGCCGCGTTAACCGCAATGAAATATATTTGGAGCCCGTGCGGGCGGGCGCTGCGGCTAGCCGCCCAGGACGAGGCACGTGGTCGAGCCGGTGGCG
>SLKW01000274.1 GCA_007134405.1 Paracoccaceae bacterium | reverse complement strand
GCGAGACGAGGTGCCCCCAAACGATGAATTCCCAGAAGGCCCCGTTGGGATTTGCCTGATGGTAGAGATGCCAGGCCCCGTCGTCCCAAGTCAGGGTATGCGGCTCGTTCGTCCAGCCGGCTGGCGGCAAGGGATGCAAGGCGGGGCGGTGCCGTTCCTCCGAGAACCACTGCTGCGGCACGCCGATGGATGCGGCATCGGGCGGCGTGACCGGTTCGGGGACCGACGCCTCGCCTGTCAGCAAGTCCAGATCCCCGATGAGGCCGTTCCAGACGCCGAGTTGGTGGGTTTCGTAGCGCATGCCGCTATCAAGGGTGCGCCCGACTGCCAGCGCGCCCGAAAGCATCTTGGGCACCGCAGCCGCGCCGCCGGCCTCGCTTTCGCCCGCCAGTTCGCCATCGATGTATAGTCGCGCAGCTTCACCGTCGAACGTGCCGGCCAAATGCACCCAGCGGCCCAGTTCCAGCGGCTCGAACGTCGCTGCGCGCAGGTCGCCCAAGCGGAACTCGGGCTCTCGCCAGGGCCCGACGGCCAGCCGCATCTCGCCCTCGGGTCCAGCCAGGTGCACAACCGAGGCGATCTCGAGCGGCGGCGAGGCAAGCGCGACCCAGGCCGAGACAGTCAGTCCGCCTTCGAGCGAGAGTTTGATGGGCTCCTCACTCTCCGCCCAGGTGGAATTGCCATCGAAGCGAAACGCGGGCCCGTCGACCCCCGCCAGTTCCAGAAGCGGGCGATAGGGGGCATGCACCGCAAGTTCAGTATCCCCCAAAACAAGCCTCTCTACCCCTTGAGAGGAACCGGCACCCGCGCTCTCCGTGATCGCTGAGATCGAGAACGCCGCCACGGCAAGGGCCGAAGCGGCAAGACGCTTCTCAGCGCTCATTCTCGGCCTCGCTCACGGTTGCGGTCGACCCGTCGACCGCTATCCGGAACATCGGCCCCGGACCGCCATAGAAACTGCGCTCATCATGCTCGGGGTCGGCATCGAAGCCATAGGTGTAGTTGAGGTAGCTCATGACCAGCCCATCCGGCAACACTAGGTAGGAATAGGTCTGGTCCATCGCCTCCTGCGGGTTCGCCGCCACGAGCCCATGCTCGTTTAGCGGGATCCAGCGCCCCTTCAGGCTACCGGTCGGCGAGTAGAAGCCATAGAGGCCACGCGGACCGTGCACCTCGGGACCGAAGGTAAAGTCATGGGTCGAGAAGAAGAGATAGGCCCCGTCCTCGCGGTAGATCACATGCGGCCGCTCAAGTTGGGAAGTCACGCCCATGGACACGATGATCGGCGGCTCAAGCTCCCACTCGTCCTCGTTCTTCGTGAGAAGGCCGACCACGCCATTGTAGGGGCCGGGAACACCGGCGGCGTTCGCCGTGAACAGAATATGTTCTTTCCCCGTGTAGGGATCGACCATGTATTCAGGATCGCGAAAACCATAGACCGCGTCCGAGGCCAGATAGGTCTCGATCGTGTCGTAGAGCTTTCCGTCGGCCTCGGCGATGATTTCGTGCTCGCCGAAATCGCTGAAGGCGATGCCATCGTCCGAAGCGGACACCGACGCCGTGACCATCGCCAGCCGCTGTTCGGTCGACGGGCGGCCGGCAGCCTCGTTGTGGATCGAGATCGGGCGATCGGGCATGTCGTCGTCGATACTCTCCGCATCAGGCCGGCCCGTCGCGGTATAGTAGAAGGTCACTTCCTGCGTCTCGGGGTCATAGAAGGTTGACCCCGCCCACTGCCGCGAGCCAAGCGCCTCTTCCCGTTCGAAGATGATGCCGCCCGGCTGCCATTCGCCGTCCCGCGTATACCAGTAGCGCCAGGTCGAGAGCGTGAAGAATTCCCAGCCCGTCTCCTCGACCTCTTCCCATTCGGCACTGAGCCCGACCTTGACCACCCAGCCGTCGATTTCCGCCACGGTCCCATCCGGGTTGCGAATGGGCCAAGCATCCCACACGTACACCCCTTCCTCGAAAAATCCCTCCGGATGGATCATCAATGGCATGGTGACATGCGTGTCCTGATGCAGCCCTTCTACGTCGCTCTTCGCCCAGATTGAGGCCATGTGCCCGGAGAAAGTGAATGCCGAGGGAGTCTCCATCCCGCTTTGATCAGCATGCGCCATTGGCTCGTCACCATTCTCGTTCTGGGCAACGGCCGGAGTCGCAAAGGTGGCGCAAAGACTGATAAAGGCGACCGTGACCGGGATAAACGTAGTTGCGCTCTGGCGTGGCGAAATGCCCGAAAAACCAAACACCATTAGGAAAACCTCCTTGATCGGTTGATCTCTCAACGCGCCTGGCGCTACCTTAATTTTCGTTAAACACAAAATCTTTGCCTGCGGCGCAGTCAGGGTTAAGGCTAGGAAACGCGCCAATCAAGATGGGGTTCCGAGAGAGTCTCGTTGTATTGCAGCAATCGTTTTACTGCTTCTGCGGGCGATCGGGATTTGCCAACGGAGCGTAATGCACCGCCGATCCGGTCGGAGGGTATGGAAACCGACAACGGGCTGTGGACCATCAGAAGGATGCTAGGCCGGTTGGTCGCCAGAGAGACTAGACTCCGGTGACCTTGAGCGACATGCTCGCTTCGAAGCCAATCGCGTCATACGTCCTCATTTTCGCTCCCTTCTTGCGGTGCCGCTCGTCGCCAGCCCCGCGCCATCGCGGCGGCGCTCTGTCCAGTCCTTCACTCATGCCTCGGGCAAGCCGCGCCGGGATCGCCGGCAGCGGAGAAGGCCGGCTTCAGCATCGTCGCAGCATATTCGGGCTGCGGGGCTGCTCGAGATATCTGTGTATCGGCTACATGGCCGGCGGATCGGCGCCGAAGCGCCTTGATTCGCTGCATTGCAGCATCTATCAGTGGCGGCGCCGCCACCGTCCTCATTAGCAAGACGACCACCCAACCTTCGGAGCATTCGAATGGCCAAGAAATCCTCGACCCGCACTGCCGCCGACGACACCAGGAAAGCCGTTGATAATACCAAATCAGCGGCCGCGCAGGACGTCGCTAAGATCAGCACGACCGCCGAGGAAACCACAGGCGTGGTTAGCAAAACCTCTGACGAAACCTTGCAGGTTGCCAATGAGCCCAAGGCCGCGGCAACCAAAACGGGAGGCGAGCGCAAGAATTCTACCGAGAAAACCGAAAGCGCGGCGGGCAGAGCCACTGCCGACAGCAAGAAGACCACTGAGGAGGTCAAAGACTCCTCAAGCGAAGCTGCCGTCGACAACCAGAAGCCCGCTGACGAGAACAAAGGTGCGGCCGACAAAACCGCTGCTCAGACCAGCAAGGCTGTCGAGATGAGCGCCCCCCGGGCATCTGTAGCCGCAACTGGGCTAAAACAACGCCCAGATGAGACAGGTGGTGCGGCCAGTGCAGATACCCCCGACACCGGGAAGGCGAGCCAAGAGGCCAACCAGCCGGCAGACAAGACTGCTTTAAAAAACAAGACCGCCGGCAAACAGGCGAAGGTGACGGGAACCCAAACTGCGGCAGGGAGCAAGAACGTCGACAGTGCGCCCAAAGCTTCCAGAACCAAGGCCGCTGGCGCGCGAAAAAACACGGGGGTCGATACCAAGGGTGCTTCCGCCAAAGCTGCACCCAAGACCGATTCCCCGGCACAGACGACCAAGGTCGCAGCAGGCAAAGCCGCTGGCGGCAGCCGGACTCCCATCGTTGATGCAGAAACACCAGCAACGAAGGTTGCTGCCGGTGCGAAGGACGTGGCAGCGGATACGGACATCGCGAGTGTCTCGCCAACGCATGCCGGGAGCGACGCACCCAGTGCAAAGACGGTCAAGACGGCTGCAGCGGCGCAGAAGTCATCCGACGGAAGCGTCGAGAAGTTCGCTCAGCACATGCAGCGGGTGAACGACTTCAATGTTCGAAACCTAGAGGCGCTCGCGAAGTCGTCGGAAGTTGCTGCCAGGTCGATCAATGGCATCGGCAGCGAAGTTGTGGCGTACTCCAGGAAGGTCCAGCAGGACCGCTTCGCTGCCGCTCGAGAAATCTCCAGCGCCAGGACAGTAGTGGAACTGGTTGAAATGCAGATGTTGTTTGCGCGAAACGCCTTCGAGTGCTGGACGCAGCAAGCGGTCAGAATGAGCGAGATTTCCAACTCGGCAGCGCGAGAAATTGCGCGGCCGATCGAGGAGCGCGTTGTTACGGCCGCCGAGGAGATGAAAAGCATTGCTCGTTAGGCTAGCAGCAACAGAAAAGAGGGCTACGGCCCTCTTTCCTCCCGGCTCCCGACAGACCGGCGATCAAGGCGCTAACCGCAATCCGTAATCTACGTGGACCTGAAAGAATAAGGCGGGAACAAGAAAAGCCCTCGAACGAGCCAACCTACTGCATTACAGAGACATTATGTAGAAACTTGGTGGAGCCGAGGGGAATCGAACCCCTGACCTCGTCATTGCGAACGACGCGCTCTCCCAACTGAGCTACGGCCCCACGTATCGGATTGGCGCAACAAATCTTTGCCTCCGATGACGGTCCGGTCGATGAACATGTTCGGACGACCTGACCAAGATGGCGCATATCACCGCGCGCGAAGGCACGCAAGACATTCACGCAGGCTTTTCGTCCACCCGTCGGGCGCGGGTCAAAACGCCCTCAAACGTTCGTTTCTTGAGGACAAACAACGCTCCGTTGTGAGCATTCTGCCGAGGGTCTCAGCTCTCGCCCCCGACGAGTTCGGCCGCGATGCGCAACACGATCGGCCGGGCCTCGGCCTCGGTCATGCCGGGCGCGAGGCGCGGATCGTAGTGCAGGCGCAAAAGCAGGAAGTCGAGCGCGGTCAGAAGCGCGAATTCCTGGTTGTCGTTGAAGACCGAGGGGCGCGCCTGCAGGCTGTCATTGGCCAGGCCAAGCCCCTGGGCCAGTTCCTCATGGTAGCACGAAAGGCGCGTTAGGTCGGGGTGTTCGGCACGGATGATCGCCACCGCATCGGAATAGACATCGTCGCCGCTTCGCGAAAAGGCGAGCACCATGCAGAAGGTTTCGCGCGGCATGTCTGTCACCAACCGAACCGCGGTCGCGTCGATACCCGGCACCAAAGCGCGCAGGCGTGGGCCGATGGCGCGCCGCTCCGCCTCGGACAGGACCAGGACATGAAAGTTGCCGCCGTCTTCCGTGCCCAGCGGCAAGAGCCGCATCGGATGGCGCGTGGCCGAAGACATACGGTTGACCAGCGTTGCGACCTCCGCATGGTCGCTGACGCGCACCGACCGGGGCACCGAGGGGCCAAATTCCAGCCGATAACGAACGGGCGTTTCCCAGCGGCGCAGATTGGCCGCGCTGGTGCGCGCAATGAAGCCGCGCGCGGTCCGCAGATACTCGTCGTGCAGCGCGATATCGACGTAGATATCGGCAAGTCTCGCGGCCGAAATCGCCATCGAATCAGCACCCGAGTCAGTCCGCATCAGGCCACGGGCGCGACGATCCACCTCGATCCGCCGGTAATAGGCCGCAAGCTCGGCAGAGAGCACATCTTCGGGCGCGAGAACCGCCGGTCGTTCCGGGGCCGGCGTCGTGGCATCCGGGGCCTCAAGCGTCGCGACCCCCGCGCAGCCCGCGAGCCAGCCAAGCGCCACAATGGCCAATGCCGGACGGTACATCGCGAGCGGATGTCGATCAGCCAGAGGCACGTGCCCGGGCCGAAGCGAGCGACTCGCGCAACTCGGCCTCCATCTTCTGAAGTTCTTGCTCGGCTGCCGCGCGCTTCTCGCGCCCGGCGTCGGCGATCTGCAAGCTGTCCTCGATGGTCGCAACCAGCGCATCGTTGGCGCGTCTGACGGCTTCGATATCGAAAGCGCCGCGCTCGACCTCCTCGCGCACCTCGCGGTTGGCCTGGCGCAGGTTCTCGGCATTGGCGGTCAGCAACTCGTTGGTCAGGTCGCTTGCTGCGCGTACCGCCCGCGCCGCGTCGCGCGAGCGCTGGATGGTCAGCGCCTGGGCCAGCTGCGTTTCCCACAAGGGTACGGTGTTGACGAGGGTCGAGTTGATCTTGGTAACCAGCGACTTGTCGTTTTCCTGCACGAGTCGGATCGAGGGCAGCGATTGCATGGTCACCTGCCGCGTCAATTTCAGGTCGTGCACGCGGCGCTCCAGGTCGTCGCGAACCGCCCGCAGATCGCGCAATTCCTGCGCCTTGAGCACCTTGGCGTTCTCCTCCGCCGCCTCGACCTCGGCTTCCTTCGCCGGAACCGTCTCGGTGTCGAGTTCGCGCAACTTGGCTTCCCCCGCCGCGATGTAGAGCGCGAGCTCGTGGTAGAATTCCAGCGTCTTTTCGTAGAGCTGGTCGAGCGACTTGATGTCCTTCAGGAGCATCGTCTCATGCTTCAGCAGGTTTTCCGTGATCCGGTCGATCTGGCGCTGCACGTCCTCGTAGCGGTTCATGAAGTTCGCGATCGGCGCGGCCTTGCCGGTCAGCCTCTCCCACCAACTGCGCTCGCGCCGTGCATCGAGTTCGCTGACCGAGAAGCCACGGATCGTGCCGACCATCTGTCGCAGTGAGTCGCCTGCGGGGCCGACATCCTTGTTCTTTACGTCGACGAGCATGGCCTGGCTGATCTGCTGCAACTCCAGTTGCGCGCGCGAACCGAAGCCGATGATCGAGCCGGTCGATGTCAGGTCGAGCTCGGCAATGCGTTCGCGGATGGCGGCGGCCTGTGCGGGGTTGGCCTTTTCGATGGTGATGGTCTCCTGCTCGGGTTCGGGCAGATTGAGGCCGGCCGCCTCCTGGATGGCAGCGGTGAGTTCTTCGGCCTGCTGGCGGACTTTGTCAGTCATCGCGTCTTCCTTTGTTCGGGGAGGCCTCGGTCAGGACGGTGTCGTCGGGTATAACGGGGCGCAAGCCCTCCCGTTCCAGACGTTCGCGCAGCACCTCCATCTCGATGTCCAGCGCCTGGCGGTCGCCTTCCATCAGCGTTTCGGTTCGAAGCGTGAAGTTCTGCTGCAGATCGTCAAGCAGCGCGAGGTAATCGCGGCGGGCACCCTCGTCGCGGTTGCGGGTGTAGAGATCGACGAACTTCGCCGTCGCATCGCGCGCGCCAAGCAGGTAGACGCCCAAGTAACGCCGCGCGGCGGTCAGCCGGCGCGGGTCGCTCTCGACCGCGCGCAGAAGCTGCCGGACATGGGCCTGGAATTCGACCAGCCGTTCCTCGACGCGGCGGTCGCGGGCACGGCGGATCGCTTCGGACATCGCGGCAAGATGGCTTTCGGCCTCCTCCACAGCGCGGGCGACGCGGTCGGTTTGGAACTGGTCCACACCCTCCATGCCCTTGTCGCGCAGCGGGTCGGGGCCGAAGGCGAAGAAATGCAGTCCCGCGCCCAGAGCCGCAAAAATCGCGGCGCTCGCGCCGCTGCCGCCGACAAGACCCGCAAGTCCCAGCCCCAACCCCATTGCGGCCGAACCGAAGATCTTGCGCGGGATCGCCGGGCGGCGGGCCACGCGCCGGGCGTCATAAGCATCATGCGCGATCACCCCTTCGCGCGTCAGCCAGGCGGCCAGCATTAGCAGCCCAAAGGTGCCGAGATTGGCCAGTAGCCCGGCCGGATCACGAAAGAAGGCGCTGAAAGCAAACAGGAACGGCAGCACGAATAGCAGGTTGACCCGCAAGCCCACCGGCGCCCGGCGGGCCGGAAGTGCCGGACCCTTTGCTCCCTTGCCCGCGCCTGGGCTGTAGGTCCCGCCGAAGCGTCGGGCCATGATTCAGCCTCCCACGGCCCAGACGTAGAGAATAAGCGCAATGAGAAGCGCATAAGAGGTCTTCTGCAAGCCGCTCGTCGTCACCCGTCGCTTCCCGTTCCTGCCGCCCGCAAGGGCGTTTCGATGGATCAATGGCCGCAGCGCCATTGCGGCGACTATATGCCGAGCGCCCATCGCATGGAAAGCCCGCGCTTAGCGCCGCGGATCGGTTTCCCGCGGCTTGCTTGGCCGCCCGGTTCGGCCGTCGCGCCGCGTTGCGTCGCGCTTCTGGTCCTCTCGGTCCCGTCGCGGCTTTCCCGGTGCCGTGCGAACCGACGTCCTGACCGGCGCTTTTCCGGAAGGCTTGCCACCCGGTGCCGGCTCCGGCTTCGACCGAAATTTGGCCGCGGGCTTGCCCTTAGGCACAGAGGCACTTTCGCGGGGGAGTTGACGGGCAGATACAGTGCGTTTCCTGGGTGCGTCCGCCGCGTGCGGACGCGCGCCGCGCTGGGGTTCCCGCTCCGCTGTGGTTTCGATTCCCAGTTGATCGCGCAGGACGCGCGGGCGCAGCTCCTCGACCGCACCAGGGGCCAGATCGCCCAACTTGAAGGGGCCGTAGCCGGTGCGGATCAGCCGGTTCACGATCAGCCCGACCGCCTCCATCGCGCGGCGCACCTCGCGATTCTTGCCCTCACGAATCCCGACCGTCAGCCAGGCATTCGCCCCCTGCTGGCGATCCAGCGCCACCTGCATCGACTGAAA
Source organism: Paracoccaceae bacterium (assembly GCA_007134405.1). Taxonomy (GTDB): domain Bacteria; phylum Pseudomonadota; class Alphaproteobacteria; order Rhodobacterales; family Rhodobacteraceae; genus Pararhodobacter. The sequence continues at coordinate 1,050 of SLKW01000274.1, read as the reverse complement.
GCGCTCCCCCTCGACGGTGATCCCGTCGCGCAGCGGGGCCAGGCGCGCCTCGTCCGGCTTGCCGTTCACGCGCACGCGGTAGGTCCGCAGCCACCCGGTCGAGGGCAGCTCGAGTCGGCGCTTGAGTTCCCCGTCGTTGGTCAGCAGCAAAAGCCCCTCTGAGTTGATGTCCAGCCGCCCGACCGGCATCACGCGCGGCATCCCTTCAGGCAGGCGGTCAAAGACCGTCGCCCTTCCCTTCTCGTCGCGGGCCGAAGTGACCAGCCCCAGCGGCTTGTGATAAAGCCACAGCCGCGGCGGCTCGGGCGGCGCGAGGGGCTGGCCATCGACCAGGATCCGGTCCTTCGGCGTGACGTTCAGCGCCGGGGTATCGATCCGCCGGCCGTTTACCTGGACGCGGCCGGCGGCAATGATCGCCTCGGCCTCGCGGCGCGAGGCAACACCGGCGCGCGCCAGCACCTTGGCGATGCGCTCGCCCGGCGGGGGCGTCTGGGAATGGGGCGGTCGGGGCATGGGCGGCTCGCGTATCGGGCTGGGTTGCGCGCCGCAGGTGCAGGTGTCGGGGTTGCGTGCGACAGGTGCTGCGGGCATTCACACCCCATGAACCGCGTTGCCGCCCCCATGTCAATTGCGCTGACCGAAGCGCGCGCCGCCGCCGACCGCGGCGAGGTGCCCGTGGGTGCGGTCGTCGTCAACGCCGCTGGCCGGGTCGTGGCGCAGGCGGGCAATCGGACGCGCGAGCTTTGCGATCCTTCGGCGCATGCCGAGATGCTGGCGTTGCGCGCCGCCTGCCGCGCCGCGGGCTCGGAGCGGCTGCCCGGGCACGCGCTCTACGTCACGCTGGAGCCCTGCCCGATGTGCGCCGCCGCGATTTCCTTCGCGCGGATTGCGCGGCTCTATTATGGGGCGTCGGACCCGAAGTCGGGCGGTGTTGCGCATGGCGCGCGCATTTTCACGCAGCCGCAATGCCACCATGTACCCGAAGTCTACGACGGCATCGCCGAAACCGAAGCGGCGGCGTTGCTGCGCGCCTTCTTCGCCGAACGTCGG
>SLKW01000313.1 GCA_007134405.1 Paracoccaceae bacterium | reverse complement strand
TCGCCGCCGAGCGCCCGGTGACCGGGATCGAGCTGACCGGGCTGGATCTGGCCGCGCTGGGCGCGCCGCGCGCCGGGCGGCACCGGTTCACCGGAACCGAGGAGGCCGGGCGGCAGATCCTGGTCGCGGGCGGGCGGCTTTACGCCGAGGAGCCGATGCGCCCGCTCAACCCCGCGTATTGCCCGGGGTTCAGCCGGCTCGACGCGGCCGATGCGGTGCTGGTGCTGGAAGCGCCGGAGCGCGAGCTGAGCGTCTTTGCCATGTCCGAGCGCGACCTGACGCTCGCCGTCGCCGCGCCGGACGGGCGCGTGCTGTGCGAAGACGACACGTTCGGGCTGAACCCCGCGGTCAGTTTCGACGACGCGCCCGAGGGGGACTATCACGTCTTCGTCGGCGCCTTCGGCGAGGGGCGGGGGGCGGAGCTTTACGACCTCTATGCGATTGCCGGGGCGCCGCAGTTCGGCGCGCCGGGCACGGGGCCCCTGGGCGCGCCGCGGGCGGGCCATGTGATGCACGACCCGCGTCAGGCGCCGCGCGGGCAGCATCTGGCGACCGCCCCGGTCGTGGCCAGCGACCCGGTGGAGGATCTGGTGCCGGGGCAGTTCTGCGCGGGCTATGTCAGCGCCGAGGCGCCCGACGCGATCCTGTCGGTCGAGGATCCGGCCGAGGCGCTGTCGATCTACGCGGTGTCGCCCACCGACCTGGTGATCGCCGTGCGCGGCCCCGAGGGCGACTGGCTGTGCGACGACGACACCTACGGGATCCACCCGGCGGTGACCTTCGAGAACCCCCTGCCGGGGGAGTACCAGATCCATGTCGGCGCCTTTGCGCAGGATGCCGAGGCGATCTTCGCGCTCTTTGCCTCGGACGGGGCGCCAAACTGGGAGCTGGCCGCAAGCCCGGCGCCCGAGGCGCTGAACGTCGATGCCGACCCGGCGGTGGCGCGGCTGAGCTTCGGCCCGCGGACGCGGCCCGATCCGCGCGTCGTCTTCGACGTGCCGCGCACCGATTTCGCGATCTTCGAACTGGGCGAGGAGTGCGCGGGCTACATCGACCCGACGCGCCCGGACATGGTGATTGCCGCCGAGGACGGGCTGCCGCAGCTGATGATCTACATGATCGCCGAGGGCGACGGGACGCTCGCCGTGGTTGGACCCGACGGCACGCTTTACTGCAACGACGATTTCGAGGGGCTGCACCCGGGCATCCTGATCCCCAACCCCGAGGCCGGGGATTACGCCGTCTTCGCCGGCACGTTCGACGGCTCGGGCGGGCTGGCGACGCTCAGCGTGACGGTCTCGACCCCGATCTGGACGATGGACCGCGAGGGCTGAACGGCGCGGGGCCTCAGGCGCGGATCAGGGTGCGGATCAGGGGATGATGCGCGAGTAGCGCACGCCCGAGAGCGAGGCGCCGGCGATGAGCCCGGACTGGCCGAAGACGACCGCGATCACCGGCGAGAAGAGCGCCGTCGTCTCGACCCCCGCCGCGCCGCCGCGTTCGGGCACCGCGTAGCGGATGTCGGCCGAGGCCGCCCAGCCGTCGGAAGCGCGGAAATCGGCCAGCGCCTGCGGCGTCATGAAAAAGAGCACATGCGCGAATTGCTGCGCCCCGATCTGCAACCCGATGCTGGCGCGCGTGGACGAGTAGTAGTCGACCGTCACGTCGTTGATCCTGAGCGCCCCCTGGCCGTAGCCGCCGCCGACGAAGAGCCCGCCTTCGGTGACCAGCGGCATGTAGAGAATGCCGTTGGCGTTGCGGAAGAGGGGTTCGAGATCGGGGTAGTTCGACTTCAGGAAGTCGCGGGTCGCGTCGACGCGCGCGTCGAGCCGGTCGGCGTTGAAACTGCCCACCGGGTTGCCGCAGGCGGAAAGCGCAAGGGTCGCCGCGCCGCCGGCCAGCAGCGCTCTGCGGGAGAAATTGGACATGCTGCCTCGTGGTGTCAAAGGGGTCTTGCGCGCCCCGTTCGGTGTGCACGCGAGTATAGGGCCTCGGCGCGGCCTTGTCACCACGTCTTGTGCCCGCAGGCGCGCTGCCGGGCGGCTTTCAGCCGCGCAGCGCGCGGGCCGCGTCGGGGGCGAAATAGGTCAGGATCGCATCGCAGCCGGCGCGCTTGAAGCAGAGCAGGCTTTCCAGCATCACCTTCTCGCCGTCGAGCCAGCCCTGTTGCGCCGCGGCCCGCAGCATCGCGTATTCGCCCGACACCTGGTAGGCGCAGACCGGCGCGCCGAATTCGTCCTTGGCCGCGCGGCAGATGTCGAGATAGGGCATGCCCGGCTTGACCATGACCATGTCGGCGCCCTCGTCGAGGTCGCGGGCTATGCAGCGCAAGGCTTCCAGCCGGTTCGCCGGGTCGATCTGGTAGGTCTTCTTGTCGCCGACGAGCCGCCCCGAAGCGCCCACCGCATCGCGGAAGGGGCCGTAGAAGCCGGAGGCGAACTTGGCGGCGTAGGACAGGATCGCCACGCCCTTGTGGCCGGCGCTTTCCAGCCCCAGGCGGATCGCGCCGATGCGCCCGTCCATCATGTCGGAGGGGCCGAGGATGTCGGCCCCGGCCTCGGCCTGCGCGAGCGCCATCTTCGTCAGCGCCTCGACCGTGCGGTCGTTGACGATCTCGCCATCGACGACGAACCCGTCATGGCCGTTGATGTTGTAGGGGTCGAGCGCGATGTCGGTCATCACGGCAAGATCCGGCAGATCTGCCTTGAGCTGGCGGATCGCGCGGTTGGTGAGGTTTTCGGGATTCCAGGCCTCGGCGCAATCCTCGGTCCGCAGCGCCGGATCGGTGTAGGGGAAGAGGCAGATCGTGGTGATGCCCAGTTCGTGCGCCGCCTCGGCCTGCGCCCGCAGCCGGTCGATCGAGAATCGCGCAACCCCCGGCATCGAGGCGATCGGCTCCTCCACGCCCTCGCCCTCGCGGATGAAGACCGGCCAGATCAGGTCCTGCGGCGCGAGGCGGTGCTCGGCGACCAGGTCGCGCAGCGCGGTGTGGCGGCGCAGGCGGCGCAGGCGCGCGGCGGGATAGGGGGCGGGGGTCTGGACGGGCATTGCGGCATCTCCTGGCTGGCGCTGTCGTGCCACGCGGCGGCGGCGATCTCAAGCCCGCCGATGGCGCGAGAGGGCCCTTGGCCCGCCGCGCCGGGGGCGCTAGGTAAGGGGGTCTGACGCCGGAGATCGCCGCTTTGGGCTTGTACGACAGTGTGTTCACGCTGATTGACCTGAGGTCGTTCTCGAACCTCTGGTTCTGGATCGTGTTGGCCGTGACCTGGTCGATCGCCTCGCATTACGTCATCGGGGTGCCGTTCGACATGGTTTTGCGCGCGCGTCGGCAGAAGGGCACGGCGATGGCCGATCTGGAGGCGATGGTCGAGCTGCAGTTGCGCCGGAGGGCGCGGATCTTCCAGTCCGGCGGCCCGCTTCTGGTCGGGCTCTGGGCCGCGATGCTGACCGTCGTGGCGCTGCTGGGCTTCTACTACCGGATCGAATTCGCCCAGGCGCTGACACTGCTGGCCGTGCCCCTGACCGCGGTCATGGCGTTGAGCCTGCGACTGACCGCGCGCCTGCGGGTCGAGCAGCCGCGCGAGGAAGCACTGACGCGGCGGCTGACCTGGCACCGGTTGCTCATCCAGATCATCGGCGTGCTGTCGATCCTGGTCACGGCCCTCTGGGGCATGTGGCACAACCTTTCGCTGAACGTGTTGGGTTCCTGACGTCGATGGGTGGCGAACGCATCGTTATGGGCGGCGCGCCCGAGGGCTTCGATGCCGAACTCCTGCGCCGCGAGGTGGCACGCGCCAAGGGGCCGGTCCTGCATGTCGCGCGCGACGACAAGCGGCTGGCGGCGCTGCGCGCGGCGCTGGCCTTTTTCGCGCCCGACCTGCCGGTGCTGACCTTTCCGGCCTGGGACTGCCTGCCCTACGACCGCGTCTCGCCCAACCCCGAGATTGTCGCCGCGCGCATGGCGACGCTGGCGGCGCTGGCGCAGGGGATCGCGGGCCCGGTCGCGGTGCTGACGACGCTCAACGCGGTCACGCAGCGCGTCCCGGCGCGCGACACGGTCGCCAGCGCATCCTTCCAGGCCGCGGTGGGCCGGCGTATCGACGAGGCGGGATTGCGCGACTATCTGGCGCGGATGGGCTACGCGCCGAGCCCGACGGTGCGCGAGCCCGGCGATTTCGCGGTGCGCGGCGGGATCATCGACATCTTCCCGCCCGGCCATCCCGAGCCCGTGCGTCTGGACCTGTTCGGCGATGTGCTGGACGGGCTGCGGCGTTTCGATCCGGCCACGCAGCGCACGACCGGCACCCTCGACCGGCTGGATCTGGCGCCCGCGTCCGAGGTGATCCTGGACGAGCCCTCCATCGCGCGGTTCCGGCAGGCCTATCGCGCGGCCTTCGGCGCGGCGGGCAATGACGACCCGCTTTACGAGGCGGTCAGCGCCGGGCGCAAGCAGCAGGGCATGGAGCACTGGCTGGCCTTCTTCCATGACCGGCTGGAGACCCTCTGCGACTATCTGCCCGGCGCGCCGGTGTTGCTGGACGACCAGTCCGACTCCGCCCGCGCCGCCCGCTGGGAGGTGATCGCCGAGCAATACGATCATCGGCGCGAGGCGATGACGGCGCGCGGCCGGGTCGATACGGTCTACAAGCCCGCGCCGCCGGAGCTGCTCTATCTCGACGACGCCGCCTGGGATGCGGCGCTGTCGCCTTTGCGCGTGATCCGGCTATCGCCCCTGCCGCAGCCGCCGGGGCCGGGCATCCTGGATGCGCAGGGCCGGGCGGGGCGCGACTTCGCCCCCGAGCGTCAGCGCGAGGAGGTCAACATCTTCCGTGCGCTGCGCGATCACGTCACGGCGGAGCGCAAGTCGCGCGCGGTGGTTCTGGCCTCGTGGTCCGAGGGGGCGCGCGAGCGGCTGTCGGGGCTGCTGGCCGAGCACGGGCTGACCGATGCCCAGCCGATCGCCGATGCGCGGGGGATCGCGGGCGCCGGGGCGGTGCATCTGGCGGTCTGGCCGCTGGACCAGGGGTTCGTGACGCCGGATCTGGCGGTGATTTCGGAACAGGACGTGCTGGGCGAGCGGCTGGTGCGCAGCCCCCGCCGCAAGCGCAAGGCGGAGAATTTCCTGACCGAGGCGCAGAGCGTCAGCCCCGGCGATCTGGTGGTGCATGTCGATCACGGGGTGGGCCGCTATACCGGGCTGGAGACGATCACCGCGATGGGCGCGCCGCATGAATGCCTGGCGCTGGAATACGCGGGCGGCGACCGGCTGTTCCTGCCGGTGGAGAATATCGAACTGCTCAGCCGCTTCGGGCATGAGGAGGGCTTGCTGGACAAGCTGGGCGGCGGCGCCTGGCAGGCGAAGAAGGCAAAGCTGAAGGCGCGCATCCGCGAGATCGCCGACAAGCTCATTCGCGTCGCCGCCGAGCGTGAGCTTCGCAAGGCGCCGGCGCTGGAGCCGCCCGAAGGGATGTGGGACGCCTTCGCCGCGCGCTTCCCCTATGCCGAGACCGAGGACCAGATGCGCGCCATCGAGGATGTGATGGCCGACCTCGACCGCGGCCGCCCGATGGACCGGCTGATCGTCGGCGACGTGGGCTTCGGCAAGACCGAGGTCGCGATGCGCGCGGCCTTCGTCGCCGCCATGTCGGGCCTGCAGGTGGCGGTGATCGCCCCCACCACGCTGCTGGCCCGCCAGCATTTCGCAACCTTTTCCGACCGCTTCCGGGGCTTCCCGCTGAAGGTGCGGCCGCTCTCGCGCTTCGTCTCGGCCAAGGACGCCGCGGCGACGCGCGCGGGGATCGCGGACGGCACGGTCGACATCGTCATCGGCACCCACGCACTTCTGGCCAAGGGCGTGAAATTCCGCAACCTGGGCCTGCTGGTCATCGACGAGGAGCAGCATTTCGGCGTCACCCACAAGGAGCGGCTTAAGGAGATGCGCTCGGACATCCATGTGCTCACGCTGACCGCGACGCCGATCCCGCGCACGCTGCAGCTGTCGCTTTCCGGCGTGCGCGACCTGTCGCTGATCGCCACGCCGCCCATCGACCGGCTGTCGATCCGCACCTATGTCAGCGAGTTCGACACCGTGACGATCCGCGACGCGCTGCTGCGCGAGCGCTACCGCGGCGGGCAGTCTTTTTTCGTGGTGCCCCGCGTCAAGGATTTGCCCGAGATCGAGGATTTCCTGCGCGACCATGTCCCCGAGGTTTCGGTGCTGGTGGCCCACGGCCAAATGGCGGCGGGCGAGCTCGACGCCCGCATGAACGCCTTCTACGACGGCAAGCACGACGTGCTGCTGGCCACGACGATCGTCGAATCCGGCCTCGATATCCCGCGCGCCAACACCATGATCGTCCACCGCGCCGACATGTTCGGTCTGTCACAGCTCTACCAGATCCGCGGCCGCGTGGGGCGCTCGAAGACCCGCGCCTATTGCTACCTGACGACGAAGCCGCGCACACCGCTCACCCCGCAGGCGCAGCGGCGGCTGAAGCTTCTGGGCTCGATCGACAGCCTTGGCGCGGGCTTCACCATCGCCAGCCAGGACATGGACCTGCGCGGCGCCGGCAACATCCTGGGCGAGGAACAATCGGGCCATATCCGCGAGGTCGGCTACGAGCTTTACCAGCAGATGCTGGAAGAGACGATCGCCCGCCTGCGTGCGGGCGACATGGCCGACATCACCGACGGGCAATGGGCGCCGCAGATCAACCTTGGTGTGCCGGTGCTTATCCCCGAGGATTACGTGCCCGACCTCGACGTCCGCCTCGGTCTCTATCGCCGGTTGGCGACGCTCGAGAAGAAGGTGGAGTTCGAGGGCTTCGCCGCCGAACTCATCGACCGCTTCGGCCCCCTGCCGAAGGAGGTCAACACCCTTCTGGTGGTCGTGCGCATCAAGGCGATGTGCAAGCGCGCCCAGATCGCGCGGCTCGATGCCGGGCCGAAGGGCGCGACGATCCAGTTCCACATGGACAAGTTCCCCAACCCCAAGGGCCTGGTCGAATTCCTGCATTCCGAGAGCCAGCAGGCGAAGATCCGCGACAACAAGGTCATCGTGCGCCGTGACTGGACCGACGAGAAGGAAAAGCTGCGCGGCGCCTTCGCCATCGCCCGCGACCTTGCGGAAAAGGCCCGCGCCGCGTAACCGCGCATTGCTCCGCGATCTCCGCTCAATTACTCTCGCGCCGCGACGGGCCGCAGCCCTGCATGCGGCAGTCCGGCCCCAAACCGAATTTACGAAAGGATCCCCATGGCCCGTGCCGGCATCCCCCTTCTCGCCGTGCTGATCGACGCCGACAATTCGTCGCCGAAATGGGCCGAGGCGATCTTCGAGGAGATCGCGAGCCTCGGCGAGGCCTCGGTGCGCCGCGTCTATGGCGATTTCTCGCGCGGGGCGATGAAGGGCTGGTCGGACCTGACCGCGACGCTGGCGCTGGTCCCGCATCACCAGCCGGCCAATACCGTGGGCAAGAACGCCTCGGACATCGCGCTGGTGATCGATGCGATGGACCTTCTGCATTCGGGCCGCTTCGACGGCTTCGTGCTGATCTCGTCGGACAGTGACTTTACCCGCCTTGCCAGCCGCATCCGCGAACACGGACTCGACGTCTACGGGATCGGTCAGCAGAAGACGCCCGAGGCCTTCCGCATGGCCTGCAAGCGCTTCATCTTCGTCGAGAACCTAGTCGCCGAATCCGAGCCCGACACGCGCGACGCGCCCAAGCGCGAGTCGCCGTCCCGTGCGGTGCCGCTGATCAAGGCGGCGATGCAGGCCATCGACAAGGATCAGGAGTGGTTTCCGCTTGGCCCGCTGGGCCAGAAGATCACCACGAACCACCCCGATTTCGACAGCCGCACCTTTGGCTGCGCCAAGCTGTCGGACCTTATCCGCAAGGCCGGCGAATTCGAGACGCGAACCAGCGGCAACCAGCTGGAAGTGCGCGTGGCCCCACGCAAGAGGGATTAGGCCGATGCCGCGCGCCCGGTCGCTGGCGGCTGCATTGGCGCTCGCGCTTATCGCATGGCCCGCCGGGGCGGCGGAGGACTGGCATCGCTGCACCGGTTCGGGATGGGAGGTCACGGGCGCGGAGGCCGGTGATCGGGATCTGGTGTGCGAGGGGGTGGCGGCGGCCGAGGCCATCCTGTCCACCTGCGGCGTACGGACCGCCGCCGCGACGCGGATTCGTGTGGTCGATGAACTCCCGCTCTCATGCGGGGTCAAGGTCTGGGGCCTTTTCGATGCCGGGCGCGACGAGATCCTGCTGGGCAGCCCCGCGCTGTGTCGCGCCGAGGCGCCGGAGGGCAGCATTTTTGAACGCCTCGCACCGGCGCTGGCCTTCACCGGCATCGTCGCGCACGAGGCGACGCATGCGATGCTCTTTGCCGGCGGCTTGGGCGAGGATCGGCACCTGGAGCATGAGTATATCGCCGCCGTCGTGCAGATGAGCGTCCTGCCCGAGGATGCGCGGGCGGATATGCTGGCGCCGCTTGGACTGGACAAGCCGGTCGCCATCTGGGAGGTCAATCCCCTGATCCATGCCCTGCACCCCGAGCTGTTCGCCGGCCTTGCCTGGATGCACTTCTCAGGGGAGCCCGACAGTTGCGCGCTGTTGCGCGCCATGGCCGAGGGCACTTTGCGCCTGCCCGATTTTTCGTCTTTCTGAAGCGGCCCGAAGGCGGGTGCGCGGCGGGATCTGGCGCGGGCGCCTCAGCGCGGCGGGATCGAGTAGGTCAGGCTGGCGCGGGCGGCGGGCTGGCTTTCGCCCTCTGAGAACAGCAGCGCATCGCCGACCGCCAGCACCCGGCCCAGCTTCAGGAGCCGGGCCTTGGCGATCATGTCGCGCCCGGCGGCCGGCTTGCGCATGAAGTCGATCGAGCAATTCGTCGTGACCGAGAGCGCCTTGGGCCCGATCATCGCCAGGAGAACCGCATACATCGCCAGATCCGCCAGCGCGAACATCGCCGGCCCCGAGACGGTGCCGCCGGGCCGCAAGTGCTTGTCATCCGCGATCAGCCGGACATCCGCCTCCATCGGCGCGATGCGCTCGACCGTGAAATCGCGCGCGACCTGCGGGAATTCGGCCTTCATGAACGCGTTCAGCGCTGCGGTGTCCATTTGCGGTGTCATGCTTTCCTCCCTGCCCGAGCGCGGTTAGAGTTTCGCCAAATGCTGTGGAGGGCAAGATGAGCGACGGACTGGTCGGCTATGACGTGACGGAACATGTGGCGACACTCACGCTGCAGCGGCCCGAGGCGCTGAATGCGCTGTCGGATGCGATGCTGGGCGCGCTCAAGCACGCGTTCGAGCGGTTGGGCGAGGATGGGCGGGCGCGGGTGGCGATCCTGAAAGGCTCGGGCAAGGTGTTCTGCGCCGGGCATGACCTGAAGGAAATGCAGGCCGGGCGGCAATCGGCCGATGGTGGGGCGCATTACTTCGCCGACCTCTTCGGGCGGTGTTCCGAGGTGATGCAGATGATCCCGACCTTGCCGCAGCCGGTCATCGCGCAAGTGC
>SLKW01000442.1 GCA_007134405.1 Paracoccaceae bacterium | reverse complement strand
TGCGCCAGCGGGTCGGCATCGCCATGGCGCTGGCAAACGACCCCGACGTGCTGATCGCCGATGAGCCGACAACGGCGCTGGACGTGACAGTGCAGGCGCAGATCCTGAAGCTGCTCGACGATCTGCGCCGCGACCGGGGGCTGGCGATCCTGTTCATCACCCACGATTTCGGCGTCGTCGCGCAGCTGTGCGACCGTGTCGCCGTCATGTATGCCGGCCGCATCGTCGAGGAGGGGCCGACGGCCGAGATTCTCGCCGCCCCCGCCCATCCGTATACCGCGCGGCTCATCGCCTGCGTGCCCGAGCTTGGCACCGGCCGGCGGCGGCTGGAGGCGATCCCCGGCCTGCCGCCCAATGTCGACGACCTGCCCCCCGGCTGCGCCTTCGCGCCCCGTTGCCCCAAGGCGCAACCCGACTGCCGCCTTGGCGAGATCCCGCTCGAGGGCGGGGCGCGCAAAGTGCGCTGTCTCTATCCGGAAGCGCAGGTAAAGGAGGCCGCGCAATGACCATCGCGCTGAGGACCGAAGACCTGGCCTGCAGGTTTCCCATCGGCAAACGCCTGATCGGCCCGCCGAAGGCAATACTCCATGCCGTCCATCCGACAAGCTTCGAGGTAAAGACGGGCGAAACGCTGGGGATCGTGGGCGAGTCGGGCTGCGGCAAGTCCACGCTTGCGCGGATGTTGGTGGGGCTGCAACCGCCTACCGAAGGCCGTGTGGAAATCGAAGGCAAGGCACTCGACCGCGCCGATCCCGCGGCCTTCGGCAAACGCATTCAATACGTCTTCCAGGACCCCGTCAGCAGCCTCAACCCGCGCAAGACGATCCGCCAGATCCTGGAGGTTCCGCTCATCCGTCTGCACGGGATGGACCGCATGGCGCGCAGGAAGCGCATTGACGGACTCCTCGATGCCGTGAACCTGCGCCCCGAATTCCTGGACCGCTACCCGCACGAGTTTTCCGGCGGGCAGGCGCAGCGGATCGGCATTGCCCGCGCCCTGGCGGCCAATGCCCGCATCCTGATTCTGGACGAGCCGGTCTCGGCGCTGGATGTCTCGGTGCAGGCGCAGGTCCTCAACCTGCTCGCCGATCTGAAGGCCGAATTCGGGCTCACCTACCTGTTCATCTCGCACGACCTTGCTGTGGTGGAGGCCGTGAGTGACCGGATCATGGTGCTCTATTTCGGTGCCGTGGTCGAAAGCGGCCCGGCCGACGAGGTCTTCGCCCGGCCGCGCCACCCCTATACCAAGCTTCTCGCCGACAGTGCCCCGCAGGTTGGCCGTGCCATCGGCGGCGGCGCGCAGGGCGAGTTGCCCGACCCCCTGAACCCGCCCCCCGGCTGCGCCTTCGCCAGCCGCTGCCCGCGCGCCTCGGACCGCTGCCGGGCAGAGCGGCCGGAACTCAGGCCCATCGACGGAGACCAGTTTGCCGCCTGCCACCACCCGCTCTGAGCCGCACCCGAGGCCACGGCTGTCGCGCCCGCAAAAAGTGGCCGAGGCGATCAAGCAGTGGGTGATGGACGAAGGCTGGCAACCCGGCCATCGCCTGCCCTCCGAAACGGATCTGATGGCCCGCTTCGGCATGGCAAAAGGCACGATCCGCGAAGCCATCCGCCTTCTCGAGGCACAAGGACTGGTCAAATCCCGCACCGGACCGGGGGGCGGGGTCTTCGTCCACCAAGTGTCCGAAGACCGGGCGGCCGCGTTGCTTGGAAATTACGTCTATTTCGCGCATCCCTCGATCGACGACATCTACCAGCTGCGCGCCGCGCTGGAGCCCGAACTGGCCGCCAGCCTTGCTGGAAAGCTCAGCGCGGCGCAGCTCGCACATCTGGAGAAGGTGGTTGCAGAAAGCGCACCTCCCGCCGAAATGACCGAGGGCGCGCGCCACGCCGCATCGCTGCGGTTTCACGTCGAACTCTCGGCGTTCTCGGAAAATCCGCTCCTGCGCTTTTTCGTGCGTTTCCTGGCGGAGCTTCTGAGCGAGGTCACCGTCGCGCGCGGTCTGCACAGCGACACCAACCCCGAGCTTTGGCAGTCGGGCCTTACCTACCAGACGCGCCTGATCGAGGCGCTGCGCGAGGGCCAGCCAGCCCAGGCCCGCGCGGTGATGGAGGCGCATATGGCGACCGCGCAAGGCCTGATGCGGCGACAGGAGGCGGCCGTGACCCGGCGCTTCCTGTCGGATCGTGCCAGATGAGTGTTGGTCAGCCGGCCGCGCGACCCATCAATGGCTTCGCAACTGGCAAGAACGATGGCGTCACAGTCGTATCGCCGAAATGAGTCGTCCGTAATCGGCCTCGCCGCATTTGGTCGAGCGCCGGTAGGAATAGAAGAGTTCAGGCTGCGAATAGGTGCAATGCCGCGTCCATTCCGCGTGCCCGATACCGGCGCGGCGCAGCCGCTTGAGCCCGAAGGCGGGCAGATCGAACAGATACCGGTCGCCGTGTCCGTTCACGAAGAACCACTGATACTCCGGGTCCTCGGCCAGAAATGCCTCCAGAAGCTCGGGCCCGACTTCATAGGCCCGCTGGCTGATGCAGGGGCCTATCACGGCGGTGATATCCGCCCGCTCGGCACCCAGCGCCTCCATCGCATCGAGCGTGGCTTCCAGAACGCCCGACAACGCGCCGCGCCAACCGGCATGAACGGCGCCGATCACGCCGGCGTCATGGTCGGCCAGCAGGACCGGCATGCAGTCTGCCGTCAGCACGCTCAGAGCCAGCCCCGGCGTTGCCGTGACCAAGGCATCCGCACGCCCGGCATGGCCGTTCACGGGGCCGGTGACGGTGATCACGTCTGCCGAGTGGACCTGATTCGCGCTCACCAGGGCGGCCGGCTCCACATCGAGCGCATGCGCGACGCGGCCGCGATTGATCGAGACGACATCGGTCTGATCCGACGACCCCGCCCCGCAATTCAACCCCTGAAACACGCCCGATGATGCGCCACCCCGCCGGGTAAAGAACCCGTGGCGCAGAGGCGCGAGCGTGTCGGAGATGAGGATTTCCAGCGTCATCGGCTCCGCGTCGGTCTTTTTACTCGTTCGGCTCCAGCCCCGGCAGCATCGGCGCACCCTCGGCAACCAGAGCGAGCACCTTGAACAGGTTTCCCATTTCCGCCGGGTGGGTCAAGCGGCGAGTGGCGGCAAGATGCGAAACGAGGTCTCCGCCCGTCAGGCTCTCGGCCAGTCGCGCGGCGCGTTGGTTAATCCCGAGGCGATCGAGCCAGACGCCCTGCGGCGCAAGCCGGCTTGCGCGCAGCCGGGGGGCGGCATGAGCGAGCGCCTCGAAATCGACATGCGCGGTCAGATCCGCCGCTCCAGGCTCGGCAAAGGAATCGGTCGGCGCATGGGCGCGCAAGGCCTGAAAGGTATCGCCCCGGCTGCGCCAGTCCCCGTAATCGATGATGAGCGCCGCGCCACCGCGCTCGGCGATGCGATCCTCGATGACGGCCATGATGGGCAGGGCTGCCGGCCGAGGCTCGACGATGCCGCCCTCGGGCGTGTCGTCGCGCCGATGCGCCAGATCCGGCCGCGGCATGGGGTCGGTCAGACCCAACGCCAGATCCCCCTCATGCAAGCCCACCACCCGCTCGCGCCAGGCCGTGCCGTCACGCTGAAACTGGCGGATCGGAAGCGCATCGAAGAACTCGTTGGCGACAAGCCAGAGCGGCAGTTTAGGCAGTTCGCCCGCACTCGCATGCCAGGTCACCGGGAGGTCGCTCAACCTGTGCGCCTGGATCGCGCGCAGGTGGGGCGAGGCTTCGACCAGATGAACGCGCGCGCTTTCGCGAAAGCCCGGTACGACACCCGCCGCGCGCCAGATATCGGTCATCAGCGTTCCACGTCCGGGGCCTAGTTCGGCGAGTTGGAAGGGCGCCGGCCGCCCCTGGTCCAGCCAGCTTTGCGCAAGGCTCAATCCGACAAGTTCGCCGAACATCTGGCTGATCTCGGGTGCGGTGGTGAAATCGCCGGCCGCGCCCAGCGGATCGCGCGTCGCATAGTACCCTTCGACCGGATCAAAGTGGCACTCAGCCATGTACTCGGCCAGCGTCATCGGCCCCAGAGCGCGAATGCGCGCCTTGAGGCGCTCGGCAAGCCCGGTCATTGCCGCCCGCGCGCCCGCGCAAGCGCGATCAGGGCCAGACCCAGGGCCAGCATCGGCAAGCTCAGAAGCTGCCCCATCGTGACACCGACATCCCCCAGCGCGACCACGTAGCCCCGCGGATGCAGGGCCAGGAACTGCGGATCGGGCTCGCGCCAGAACTCGACCAAAAACCGCGCCGCGCCGTAGCCGGTGAAGAAGGTGCCGGTGATCGCCCAGGGAAAGCGCAGCGCCGCGCGCCGGGTCACGAGATACCAGATGACCACGCCCAGCAGCAGCCCTTCCAGCCCCGCCTCGTACAGCTGCGTCGGATGTCGGGCGCAGGGGCCGGTCCAGTCGGGTGGGCAGATCCCTCCCGCGCCGGGAAAGAGCACCCCCCAAGGCATCTCGGTCGGCCGCCCCCAGAGCTCGGCATTGATGAAATTGGCGATCCGACCCAGGAACAGACCCACGGGCGCCACCATCGTGATCGCATCAGCCAGGGCAGAGGTGGCGATCGCGTGCTGGCGACAAAACAGGAACCCCGCCGCCGCCACGCCCAAAAGCCCGCCATGAAAGGACATGCCGCCCTCCCAGACACGCAGGATCTCGCCCGGATTGGCCAGATAATACCCCGGATGATAGAAGAACACGAAACCCAGCCGTCCGCCCAGGATCACCCCGACGATGACCCAGGCCAGCAGGTTCTCGACCGCCGCGGGCTCCATTGGCGCGCGCTCGCCAGGCCAGAGCGCCGGACGCCTCAGCGCCGTGACGATCAGCCGCCAGCCGATCAGGAACCCCGCCAAGTAGGCCAGCGCATACCAGCGCAGCGCAAGAGTGAAACCCCACAGATCGATCGAGAATATCTCGGGCGAAACGGGGGGAAAGGGGATGGCGTACATGAGGGCTCCGGCCGGTGCGGCCCGTCTTTCCCGCGCGGCGCGCAGGGAGTCAACCTTGTGCATCGCGCCGCCCGCGCTCATATTGGCCAAAAGCCAAGGAGCCGCGGATGCAGCCGGGAAACAAATTGTTCGACGATCTGGCCAAACTGATGACCAATGCGATGGGCGTCGCGCAGGGGGCCCGGACGGAGGCCGAGACGGCGATGAAATCGCTCATGGATCGCTGGCTTGCCGACCGCGACTTCGTCACGCGCGAGGAATTCGACGCCGTGCGTGCGATGGCGCAGAAGGCGCGGGAAGAGAATGAGGCGCTCAAGGCCCGCCTCACCGCGTTGGAGGCGTCGCAGAAGGCGCAGTCGCCACAACGCAAGACCGACTGAGCACCGGCAGGCACCAACTTATTGCCAATCCCCCCTGCCCCGGCTTGTACTGAATTGGGACGAGGCTGGGGGGAAAGGCGATGATCGGTTGGCTCGGGTCGGAGTTGCGGCGGTTCCGCAATACCGTCATCTGGTCCTGGTGCGGGTGGCGGGCCGCTTGGGCCAGCCAGAAGTCGCTGCGCCAATGGACCGTGGCCAACGCGCTCTCGGCGAGCCTGGCGTTCCTGCTGCCGCTAACCGCCGGCGAACGCGCATTGATCCTCGCGCTGGGGATCCTCGTCCTCGCCGCCGAGCTTTTCAACACCGCGATCGAGACCGCAATCAACTATATCTCGGAAGCCCGGCACCCGCGCGCGGCGATGGCCAAGGATTGCGGCAGCGCCGGAGTCGCCTTGACCGCAATCGCCGCGGCGGTGGCATGGATCTGTTTGCTCTGGCGCCTCTACGCTTCCTGACAGCCACCTCCGGACTTCCATGCCACCGACCCCCGGATAGGGCCACCCATCCGTGGCGCCGGCACGGAACCGATTTGCCGAGGCGTGCGTTCATCCCAACAATCACGCAGCAACGAGAGGACGACGATACATGAATACCGAATTCACCGGAGTTCTGGGCCTTATCCACCTCGCGCTCGTCGTCTGGGCGGCGGTTTCAATTTTGGGCTCGCGCGCCTCGCAGGGGTCAAAGGTCCTGTGGATTCTGCTGGTCCTCATATTCCCCGTGGTTGGATTGATCATCTGGCTGATCGCCGGGCCCAAGAAGGCCTGAACTGCGCCCCGGTCTTCTCCGGCAGCCGAAGGCGAATGGGGTAGCCGACGACCGACACGCCAGAATTCGAGGGCCGCGTCATGGATCTGACGCGGCCAAATTCGTTCAGAGGGTTCTGCAACATACGCCCGGCAGGGCTCTCGCAAAAAAAATCCGCCAGCGTGGAACCCGACCTCGCATCGCGGGTTGATTGACGAAGCCTCGGCAGGGGCACAATTAGAGGAGTGAAAGCATGAAAAAGTTCATGATGACCACCGCCATCGTTGCAGTCACCTCGTTTGGGGCTGTCGCGCAGACGACCGACCAGACCGAGCAGCAGCAGCAAGTCGGCGAACAGCAGCAGCAAGAGCAGCAGCACATGGTTCCCGCGTTTCTGGTCTCGGATTTCACCGGCAAGGACCTTTACACGCTGAACGTGGACGAAGCGCGTCAACTGCGTGACGACCGTGAAGGCCAGCAGGCTGGTTGGGAGCGCGATCGCATGCGCTGGGAAAGCGGCCAGACCTTCGGTGCGCACCGTGATCAGTGGGAAAACGTCGGCAACATCGACGATGTCGTGATGACAGGTGACGGAGAAATCCGCGGGATCATCATCGATGTGGGCGGTTTCCTCGGCATTGGTGCCCGTACCGTGATGGTCGACATCGACCACCTGTACTTCGTGCGTGATAACGATGGGCAGAATGGCTGGTTCACCGACACCGCCGACGCCTTCTCGATCGTTGCCGCGATGACCGAAGAAGAACTCGAATCGCTGCCGGAATTCGAGGAAGAGCAGCTTCAGCAGGGTTTCGAGCGTCGCGCCGATGACCGTCAGGAAACCGCCGTGACCGGCGAGCGCACTGACGAGATGGCCATGCAGGACGATCAGGCCATGCAGGACGACGAAGCCATGCAGCAAGATCAGGCCATGCAAGACCAGCAGGCCATGGAAGACGACGCGCAGGCCCGCACCCAGGCGCCGCAAGGCTACGAGATGATGGCTGAAGAACAGCGCACCGTCGACAACCTGATGGGCGCCGACGTCTATGACGCCCAAGGCGAGCAGATCGGCTCGGTCGAGGACCTCGTCCTTGGTGATGGCAACGAGATCTCGCACATCGTTCTCGATGTGGGTGGCTTCCTCGGTATCGGCGAGCACCGCGTTGCGCTGGAGGTCAATGAAGTCGACATCTTCTGGAGCGCCGAAGACGATGAAGTTCGCGTGCAGGTCCCGATGACCCAGGAGCAGCTGGAAGAAATGCCCGAATACGAAGGGTAATTCAGCTTCATCCCTAATGCCACAACCCCGCCGGCAAGCCGGCGGGGTTTCCTTATGTGAGCGTCGGGGCGCCGCTTTGCGATTTGGCCCAAATCCGGCGCCACACGTCACGCACCTTTCGAAAAGCTTAACAAATTTTCCGTTTTGCAGCCTTTCCAATAGATTGCCCGATTGTCCACGCGTGGACACTGGCTCAAAGCACCGGTTTTCCCCTGTTTTCACCCCGCCGAAACCGTCTGCATACCCCTTCTCCAGGAGCCGCGCCGCCCAGGCTTCCGTCGCCGGACCAAAGCAGTCGTGGATCGAATCCACTGCGATCGACCGCCCGATCTCGAGCGGGCCAAGCACCGACAATCCGCGCACGGGGTTCCCCTCCGCATCCCGCGCCCGCCCCAATCGGTCGCAGTCCTGCCCCAGGCCCTTACCCAAGGTTCTCCCAATATCCCTGCCGCAAGCAACCCGGCGATCAACCGCTCCATCACAAGCGGCAGGTCAGGACTGGGCAGCACTGGGTCGAGCATGACCTCGCGAAGGATCCCGCCACCCTCTTCGTCGCGTACCGCCCATCCCTCAGGCCACAGCGCTATCTGAGAGTCCTTCGCAGCCCTCAACCTGACCAAACCCCGCGCGGACAAACGCCAGGAGTTCCCGCGCAGCGGATAACGGCGGCCCATAGGAATACCGCAATCTTGTCACTCGGAAACGCGATCGGACCATCGCGCTCCTGCACCCCCGGCTCGCCCATCTCGGCGGCGGGCCAACTCTCCGGCGGATCCCGGTGAGGAGCCACGTTGAATGCGCCAGGGATCCTGGAAGCGATACCGGAAAGCTCTGAAAAAAACGGACCCAACTCCGCCGTTCCTTGGAGAGGATGGGCGAGCGAGTCACGAAAATCAGCCATTGCAGCACAAGACGGCTCGAAAGCGGCATCAAGCACCATCATCGCAGGCTCGGGCACCGAGGGCCGGGCTCTGGTGAACGGTGACCGAGTGCCCAAAGCGCTCAGCGCTTCCGTCAGATGTTTTTTAAGCGGTGCGTGACCACCGTTTGAGCTTCAGCTTGACGCTTTTGCGAACCGCCACGGCATGAGTTCATCAATGCGCGCGGCGGGGTGCCCTTCAGCGATAGCTGTGAGTGTTGCGCGCAGATAGGCGTATGGGTCGATGCCGTTCAGTTTGCAGGTCTCGATGACGGAGGCGATCCGCGCCCACGTGTGGCCGCCCTCGTCATGTCCTGCGAACAGTGCGTTTTTTCTGTTCAGAGTCATCTCCCGTTCATTCTGCCCATGTCGTGCAATATGCTATCGTTCATTATCGCTGGCACGCGCTTTTCGGTCGTCGTGTTAGAGTCGAGCGAGTGGACAGGCGCAAGTCCGGGCAGTTCGTCCATGTGGAGGTCCTGCCGGGCGTCATCACGGTGGTTGCGGCCTGGATGCTCGACACGTCGGCATGCGCGGGCATGGCAGTCGGCGCCTCGCGCGTGTCGCTGGCTGCGCTTTCGGATCTCGATGACCTTTTGAAGCGGCGCGGTCTGCGGCGAAGCTCTCCCGGTGACATCACCGCCGGAGAGGAGCAGACCGATGCAAGACCTGCCAGCCAGACCGTCTTCGCCGAAAACAGCTGCAGATGCAGTTCGATTCGACACGACTGCGAGGGATGAGCCCGCTCGATCGCCAGCAGGCCGTGACACGGCTGGCGATCCTCCTGACCGAAGCGGCCGGAATGACCGAACCGGAGCGGACCGATGATGGACGGTGATTTCCTCCCGCCGGCCATCCTGCAGCGCAAGGCGGTGGTCTATTTTCGCCAGTCGACCCAGGCTCAGGTCGAACTCAACACCGAGAGCCGACGCCGCCAGTACGAGCTGGTCGAGGTCGCCCGGCGCCGCGGGTTCAGGACGGTCGAGGTCATCGACGACGACCTCGGGCGTTCCGCGAGCGGCATGGTGGCCCGACCTAGGTTCGAGAAGCTCGTCGCCGGGTGCTTTTCGATCCCTTCTTGAGCCAACGCGCATCCGGATCGGCGCTGAAGTGCAGGTCCGGAGCGTCGGGGGCATCGCCTTCGACCCGGTCCTGCGGCGGGTCGATATGGCTGCGCGGTCGCGCGGCGCTCTCGACCAAGGTG